>CAILBF010000001.1 GCA_903832395.1 uncultured Actinomycetes bacterium
GCCGGTGATGGTTTTGATGGCTCATGGGTGGCCCATCCAGATTTAGTTGCAATCTGTCGAGAAATCTTCGATGGCGTACTGGGTAATAAGCCCAACCAATTAGGTGTTATGCGCTCTGACGTTCATGTCAGTGCCAGTGATTTATTGGCCGTTGATAAAACGCCGGGTCAAATAACTCAAGAGGGCCTTCGCCTGAACATTGATGTGTCCCTGCAGTATTTAGCGGCCTGGCTCGGTGGCAGCGGCGCAGTAGCAATTCATAATTTAATGGAGGATGCAGCAACCGTTGAAATCTCTCGCTCTCAAATCTGGCAGCAGGTAAAGAACTCGGTTAGTTATGCCGACACTCACGCCGTTGCAACTAAGGAGTTAGTCCGAGAAATCCTTGCAACTGAAGCTGCCCGACTAGTGAGTGAAGGCTGGGATAGTGAGAAAATCAAGGCGGCATCAGCGTTATTTGAGCGTGTAAGTCTGGACGATAACTACGCAGACTTCCTTACTCTGCCCGCCCTTGAGATGATTGATTAATGTCCTTTGATTTAGTCATCCGTTCGCCGCACGTCATAACTGACATTGGAGATCGACCTGCTGCCGTATGTGTGAGCGATGGGCGAATCGTAAAAATCGCGAGCTTTGATGAAGTTCTACCTTCCAAAAAAGATATAACAATCACCGGCGCACTTATTCCAGGTTTAGTTGACTCGCATGTTCACATTAACGAACCTGGCCGCACGCAGTGGGAGGGTTTTGAATCGGCAACGAAAGCTGCTGCTGCAGGTGGCGTAACAACGGTTATCGATATGCCTCTCAACAGTATTCCGCCAACAACTAATGTTGCCGCCCTTGCAGTTAAAAAAGCTGCAGCAACAGGAAAGTGTTTCGTAGATGTTGGCTTCTGGGGCGGTTCGATTCCGGGAAACGTACGTGATCTAAAAGGGCTGCACGACGAGGGAGTCTTTGGTTTTAAATGCTTTCTTCTGCACTCTGGTGTTGATGAGTTCCCAGGATCAGATCTTCCTGATTTAACTGCAGCTCTTCAGGAATTGGCAACGCTCGATGCACTCATGGTTGTGCACGCCGAGGATTCAGTTGCAATTGCAAAATCTTCAAAGCCCTCATCACGTTCGTACTCAGAGTTTTTAGCCTCTCGTCCGAAAGGCGCCGAGAACGTCGCAATCGCACAGCTAATCGAAGAGGCTCGCACAATTAAAGGCCGAGTACATGTTTTGCATCTTTCCAGTGGCGATTCATTAGCGCTAATTCGTTCGGCGAAAGCCGATGGTGTACGCATTAGCGCCGAAACCTGCCCACACTATTTATCATTAACTGCCGAAGAGATTGCCGACGGCGCAACGCAATATAAATGCTGTCCGCCTATTCGTGAGAAGAGTAATCAAGATGAGTTATGGCAGGGCTTAACCAGCGGTGTTATTGATTTAATCGTCTCTGATCATTCACCTTGTACCGAAGATTTAAAGATTTTTGATATCGGCGATTTCCAACAAGCGTGGGGTGGAATCTCATCGCTTCAACTAGGAATCTCAATTGTGTGGACTAAGGCGAAGGAGCGAAATATACCGCTCTGGCAAGTAGCGAAGTGGATGAGTCAAAAGCCTGCCGAACTTGCAGGACTTGTGCACAAAGGCGCAATCAAAGTTGGAATGGATGCCGACTTTGCTGAGTTCGATACCGAGGCTCACTTTACGGTTGAACCCACTCAGCTTTTTCATAAGAACCAGATCACGCCATATCAAGGAAAAACTCTGGCGGGCAAAATTAAGCAAACCTGGTTACGTGGAGAATTGATTTACAAAGATGCTTCCATGATAAATTCACCACACGGCGAATTCTTGATCAGGGGAAAGAATTAATGGATTTCACACAGTTGCCAGACCTTGCCTTGCGCCAATCAGGTGCCGGTGTTGTCTATGCAAATGATGAGTTCTTTGCTGAAAAAGAGAATCTTTTAAATCCCGGTCGAGCTAAGTTTGCTTCCCATACCTTCGGACATAAGGGTCAGATTTATGATGGCTGGGAGACACGTCGTCGACGTAATGAACCCGGCAATGACTTTGCAATTATTCGCTTAGGCCAACCTGGAATTATCAAAGGTGTAAATATCGACACTGGAAATTTCACGGGTAACTATCCCCCACACGCCTCCGTTGAGGCTGCAGCTTTTGATCACATCCCAACAATTAGCGAGCTTCTTGCTACAACATGGACAACTGTTTTAGACAAGGCTGAACTTGCAGGAGATTCAGAGAATCTATTTACAATCACTAGTGATAAGCGCTGGACGCATGTGCGTTTAACAATGCATCCCGATGGCGGCATCGCGCGCTTTCGTGTCTTTGGAACACCCGTGCCAGATCCAGCGTGGGTAGCGGCTTGCGGGCCAACTAATTTAGCCGCCTTAGATAATGGCGCCGAGTTCTTAGGTTCTAGCGATGATTTTTACTCATCGGCTAAAAATACTTTGCAGGCGGGAGATCCTAAAAACCAAGGCGATGGTTGGGAAAACCAACGCAGGCGCGGCGAAGGTAATGACTACTTTGTAGTTCGCTTATCTGCACCTGGCACCATTAACGCACTTGAAATCGACACAACGCATTTCAAAGGCAATCCCCCAGCTGAAGTTATGGTTACCGGTGGAAGCGCCGAGGCGTTAATGAAAGCACCTGGCTCCATAGTTTTGCTTGCCCGCACTGGTGTTCAGGCCGATACCCCTCACAAATTTATTACCCCGTGCGATCAAGTAATTGAAGCGGTACGACTGGATGTATTTCCAGATGGTGGTCTCGGACGCTTTCGCGTCTGGGGACAAGAAGTTGGCAAGGCTTAACATGGCCTTAGATAAATCCTTCTTTGATAAAGCCGATGCAACCCTGGCGCATGCCGATAATTTATTAGCAACTAAATACCGCGGGGATTTTGGTGGTCGCCAACCTATTCATACATGTTATGTACCGGCCGATAAGTTAACAGCTACTACACCTGCGCAGTGGGGCGCAATTGCTCTGCAAACTATGGATGAGCACACACCCACAGCTAAAGCTCTAGCAACTGCCGTTGGCGCAGATATCGGTGGAATCGAAGAGATTTTTGATCGCATTAAAGCCAAGATTAAAACTCAACCCATTGAAGATCTGCGTATTGATTTTGAAGATGGATATGGACGACGCGGTGATGCGGCAGAAGAAAAAGATTTAGACGCAGCTCTAGTCGCTTTCAAAGAGATCAAAACCCCATTTATCGGCATTCGTATGAAGGCGCTAGAGGCGGTCACGCGAGATCGCGGATTAAAGACCCTTGATCAATTTATTGCCGGCATTCTTTCGCATGGAAAATACCCCGAGAATTTTATTATTACACTGCCGAAAGTTACTTTCCCCGAGCAAGTAGATGTCATGGTTGCCGCCCTTGAAGTAATCGAAAAGGCCCACGACC
>CAILBF010000002.1 GCA_903832395.1 uncultured Actinomycetes bacterium
CAGGGCACCTGCCACGTGGAGAAAGAGGATAAACCCGAACATTGCTCCCATACGGCGCCATTCGGCGGGCTCAAGGCGCGCACTGAGCGGCAGGGCGGGCTTAACTACAAGGTTCATTCCGCCCCTTTCTACATGCAAACCATTTGCATGTAGAAAGCGTAAGGCAGAGCCGCAAGCCTGTCTATTTGAAATCCTTAGAGCCGCTTCGGATTGGCCTTTGCTGGGGAGTTAGCCCGCTTCAATCGGAGAGGAAAGTTAACATTGTAAGGATTAGTAATCAGACCCCTTTAAAAGCTTTAACGTATAGAGTCGCGTAAAGAGTTTCCACAGGAGAGGTGGACTGCGTGAGCGAAGATGATGACATGGAAGAAATCATCACAGAGGAAATGCTCTGGGATCGAATTCCTGAAGTCGATGGCGAAGAGCGTGCCAGTACTTATTACGAACTCAGCGCCAGAATCTATGCCCGCGGACAGTATGACGAAGCTCTAGCACTTGCTGAAACTGCACGAGATATTTACTCAACATTAGGTGCAAGCGCGCCAAGTGAAGGTTTAGCTCAAGCGTATTCAGCCATTGGTTATAACCTCAATCAATTAAAGCGCATGGATGAAGCTGCCAGTGCAATGAGTAAAGCCGTTGAAATTTTGCGTGAGAATAAATCGCCTATCGCCCTTGAACTCGCCTGCACATTAGGGGAGTGGTGGTACACCTCGAAGCAATATGACAAAGTTGTATTAACAATGGGCGAATGCGCGCAGGAGCATTTAGTAGATGGCAATGAAATCGGTGCAGCTAATGATCTGCACTTGATTGGTTGTGCCGAGCGCGAGTTGAAGCATTACGAAAAAGCCATCGATGCCTTTAAAGAGGCGCGTGTTTTATTTAAGCGCAATAAAGAGGTTATCCATGTGGCACGGTGCGATCAGAAAATGGCCTCCTGCCTTATTGAATTAAATGAAGGCGAGCTCGCCCTTGAAACTGCACGAAAAGCCATCGATGTCTTTGAAACTGGCCACGATCACCGTCGTGAGACTTTCGCACTCTTTGAGTTAGGCAAAGCTCAGATTTTGCTTGAGAAATTCGATGATGGTTTAGCAACTCTTGAACAGGTCTTGTCTGTCGTGAGTGAAGATGAACCTAAGGATTTCGAATTCATTATCGACGTTGAGTCGCGCATTGCAAAAATTATTCGCATGCAAGGGCGGATTGACGAGGCCGATGAGATTGAACGTCGCTTAAAATCAGTACAAGAGGCACTAGAGGACGAGCCGCAGGCTTGATTTCTCGCTTAAAAAACCTGCCAGAGATACGTATAACGATGGTCTGCCTGGGCAATATCTGTCGTTCACCCATGGCGGCGGCGATTCTTTCTAACCGCACTGCCGACTGGAATTCACCCAGAATCATTGTTGATAGCTCCGGAACTGGCGCTTGGCACATTGGTCAAGGTCCACATCCAACGTCTCAACGAGTTTGGGAAAATGCAGGCTATACATACTCACATGCAGCGCGGCAGTTTCAAGCAAGTGATTTCTATTCAACAGATCTAATTTTGGTCATGGATTCCAATAACTTCATAAAAGTAAGCAATCTGGCGGAAAACGAAACCTCTCGCGAGAAAATATTTTACTTACGTAGCTTTGATAAATCACTCTCGGCAATCGATCCAAAATCCGAACGGTTTGCGGAGTTAGAAGTACCAGATCCGTACAACCAAACCATCGAAGCCTATGAGGAAACCCTGATTATGATTGAGCGCGCCATAGATGGCTTATTGCAGGATTTATCTAGGTAGATGTTGTAATGCCCAGTGGTACATCGCAATTGCCCCAGCTGCCGATGCATTCATCGAACGCGTAGATCCATATTGATTTATCTCATACAAAACTTCACAGACAGCAATGCCTTCATCCGACATTCCAGCCCCTTCTTGACCAAATAAGAGCACGCAACTCTCTGGCAACTGCGCGCTTTCTAACTGCTTCGAGCCGGGAACGTTATCGATTCCAATAATGGGCAGATTATTTTCTTTACACCACACCGCGAAATCCTCAACGGTTGGGTGGTGATGAACGGTTAAATATCTATCAGTCACCATCGCGCCGCGTTTGTTCCAGTCGCGCTTACCCACGATATGAACCCCAGCGACGTTGAAGGCATTGGCTGTGCGTACAACCGAGCCGATATTGAGGTCATGTTGCCAATTTTCGATTGCAATCTGCAGCTTGTGCCGCTTAGTATCCAAATCGGCAACAATCGCTTCAACTGTCCAATAACGATAATCGTCTAAGACATTTCGTCGATCACCATTCAGCAATAACTCAGGATCAAATTGATTGCCTTCCGGCCAAGGTTTTTCATGCGGGCCAACGCCAATTACGGGGAAAAATTCACCCGGACCTATAGTGGCTGGAGTTGTAGGCGATGACATGTATGCACTCTAAACTGTATGCATGACCACTATCAATACGGCCCTCCTCATCATTCATATTCTCTGTGTTTTAGCAATTCTCGTGTTGTTGCTCCTCCAGTGGAATAAGAGCCCGCGCAAGTTAAACCCAGGAATCTTGCATGCAGGCATGACGGCACTTATTGCCGGTCTTGCAATGGTCGGGATGTATTCGACAGTGCACCCCAATGACACTCTCAATCACACCAAGTATGGAATAAAGCTGTTGGTGCTGCTAGCCATACTCGTAATTGGCTATCGAAATGTGAAGAAGCCAATCCTTTCCAAAAATATCTGGTTGGTACTTGTAGGTTTAACCTTTACAAATATTCTTATTGCAACACTCTGGCGCTAATTAGAAAAATGCATAAACGGTTTGTTATTTTTGTACTTGCACTCGCAACTGGTTTTAGTATTGCCCCAGCAAATGCATTCTTAGGTCCTGCGTCAATACCTGCAGCATTTAACCAACTCTTAAAAGTGCATGCACTTTCTAATCCCGCCATGATTTTAATCGATGAAACCACTGGCGAAATTGTTTATGCAAGAAACGCTTCTTCACAACGCAAACCCGCATCTGTTATGAAAATTCTATCTGCCACTGCAACACTTGAATATTTAGATCCACAAAGTAGTTTTGAAACTAAGGCCTATTTAAGTGCAGATCCCAAGACACTTATAATTCAAGGCTCACTTGACCCTTGGATGAGTACTAATAACGTAGTGGCTAAGAAACTGCACCGAACTTCGCTACCGGTTTTAGCCTCAAAATCTATGAGCGCACTTAAGGCAGCTAACCATGGCTCGCTTCGAAATATTAAAGTGGAATATTCCCAGTTATATACACAAGATTTAGTGAATTTAAAAGCCTATTGGGCAGCGCGTGG
>CAILBF010000003.1 GCA_903832395.1 uncultured Actinomycetes bacterium
AGATTAATGCCAGGAGTTCTTGGTAACCCAGAATCTTTGGATGAAGAGTCACACAATGCCGAGGGCTACCTTGAATATCCAAATTTCACTAAGCCTTCCACTTGGCGCGATATCGCAGTTCCAGAGATTTTATTGAGCGGAAATCATGGCGAAATCGCCAAATGGCGTAAAGCCGCGGCAGAAAAGCGCGCCGAGAATAATAACTAACTGGCTAGTAGTCCTACTTCTGGCGTAACCTACCTCCATGACTAGTGAGGCAGAATCAGTTCAAGCACGATTAATCCGCGATCTCGAACCAGTTGTCGCAGTTGAACTTGAGCGCCACTTAGGGGTACAGAAGAATTGGTATCCACATGAGTATGTCCCATGGTCTGAGGGCCGCACCTTTGCCGGACCTCTCAATGGTGATGCATGGGAAGCTAAAGATTCACGTCTTACCGCGGTAGCTCAAGACTCACTCGTTCTCAATCTTTTAACTGAAGATAATTTACCGAGCTACCACACTGAAATTGCAATCTCTATGGGCCGCGATGGCGCATGGGGAACGTGGATTGAACGCTGGACTGCCGAAGAGGCGCGTCACAGTATTGCTATCCGCGATTACTTAATGGCTACGCGTGGAGTTGATCCATATGAACTCGAAGATTTACGCATGGCGCACATGTCGCTTGGTTATCAGACTCCTTATGAGAACGACATGTTGCACACTATTGCCTATGTTTCATTTCAAGAGCTAGCAACAAGAATCTCTCACCGAAACACTGGCAAGATTTCCGATGATCCCATTGCAGAAAATATGATGCAGCGCATTGCTTTGGATGAAAACTTACACATGCTTTTTTATCGCAACACTTTAGGTGCCGCCCTTGATATGGAACCAAATGCATCCATGCGCGCGATCACCGATGTTGTGACTAATTTTGGTATGCCAGGAGCAAATATGCCGGGCTTTGGGCGAAAAGCTGTACAGATAGCTTTAGCTGGAATTTACGATATGCAGCAACACTTGGATGAAGTAATTGCCCCAGTTTTACGCGCATGGAAAGTATTTGAACGAACCGACTTAAGCGCAGATGGCTTAAAGGCGCGCGAAGAGCTTTCAGCTTTCCTTGCCAAGACGGGTGCTGAAGCGGCGCGTTTTAATGAAAAGCGCGAGCTCTACTTTGAGCGCATGGTTGCTCGTGGGCAAGAGCCAAAAAGAATCTCGTAATAGTTAGCAGTGAGCAGTAGGGATAAGCGTGAAGGAATTAGAAAATAGGGTTGCTCTTGTTACCGGCGCGAGCAGAGGTATTGGCCGTGCGGTAAGTCTGGAGTTAGCTAAAGCCGGAGCTCAGTTAATTTTGGCCGGAAGAGATTTGGATGCCCTCAATGAGACCTCTAGGTTAATTTCTGAGTTAGGGATCGGACCAGTTCCGCTTGTTTGCCCGATGAATTTACTGGATGTCGCGACAATTGACAGTGCAGTCAAAATCTCTCTAGATAAGTTCGGTCACATCGATGTTTTAGTAAACAACAGCGGGATTACTGGAAAATCTGCCCCGCTGTGGGAGCTAGATGAGAGCGAATGGGATGAGGCGATAGATACAAATCTCAAAGGCCCCTTCTTGGTTTCAAAAGCAGTAATCCCTTCAATGATTTCGCGAAAAAAGGGTTCGATTATTTTTATTGGATCTGTCACCGGAAAGCGTCCTCTCGTTAATCGCAGCGTTTATGCCGCTTCCAAATTGGGTCTGGTCGGAATGATGCGCACCTTGGCCCTCGAACTTGGGAAAGAGGGAGTAAGAGTAAATCTCGTCTCACCTGGATTTGTAGAAGGTCCACGTTTAGATGGTGTGATTGCCCAAGTTGCCCGCAATGAAGGAACCACATTGGAGGAGATGAAGGCCAAGTGGTTAGAGATGATTCCTACGGGAAAATTTGTCTCACCTGAGGACATCGCGCAGGGGGTTCTATTTTTCGCATCCGATCGATCTAGATCTACTACTGGTGAAGACTTGAATATCTCGGGTGGATTAGTGATGTACTAATGAGTGCGAATCGCAAACGCGTAATTTTTATTGAGCACGACCATGTAAGTGACGGCGGACCGATTTGGACTCAGTTTGAACGACGCGGATACGACATAACTCGATTCATCATTGTCGATGAAGAAAATGCCAAAACACCAAATGTCACGCCGGTGTGGCCAGATTTATTGAGCTTCGATGTCGTTGTCGTAATGGGCGCGCCATTTGCCGCCTATGACGATGAACGAATTGGGAATTGGCTTCTTCCACAAGTTGAAAAAATGCACGAAGTACATAATGCGGGAATTCCAGTGATGGGAATCTGTTTTGGTGGTCAACTCATGTCACGAGTATTAGGCGGAACGGTATCCCGTTCGCCACGCGCTGAGCTTGGTTGGTATGAGATTGAAAGCGTTGATGAAACTCTTATTCCTAAAGGACCGTGGTTTCAATATCACTGGGACCGCTTTACTTTCCCGCCCGGATCAACCGAGATTGCACGCAATGAACTCTGCCCGCAAGCCTATGTATATGGGCGCACATTAGGGATGCAGTTTCATCCAGAGATTGATTTAAAAGTTTTGGATATGTGGCTTGCAATGGAGGGCGGATGCGCCGAGGTTGAATCCGAGGGCATCGTTGTTGAGGAGTTGCGAAAGCAGACTAAAGATTTAGAGGCACAAAGCAATCAGCGCGGCTACGACTTAGTTGATCAATTTCTTGACCGAGTCGCGACCGCGCCGATAGTAAAAATTAATCGTTAGAGATAAATACGTTCTTAACTTCGGTAAATGAATCAAGTGCATCAGGACCAAGTTCGCGTCCTAAGCCCGACTGCTTAAATCCACCAAATGGTGTCCAGAAACGCACCGATGAGTTGGAGTTAACCGATAGGGCGCCAGTATCAATTCCGCGAGATACGCGCAGAGCACGCCCAACATCGCGCGTCCAAATTGAACCCGATAAGCCGTACTCACTGTCATTGGCCATTGCAATTGCCTCAGCCTCATCCTCAAAGGTCATAACCGATACAACTGGTCCAAAGATCTCTTCGCGCCACGAACGGGCCTGAGTATTTTTAGGAAGTAGAACGGTTGGTGCCATCCAGTAACCAGGACCTGTTGGTGCACTGCCTTTAAAGGCAATCGGCTCATCGAGGAATGACTCAACGACATCGAACTGCTTCTTTGAAATCAGTGGTCCCATATCCGCTGTTGCAAGATTTGGATCTTCAACTCGGAACTTCTTGACCGCAACTTCAAAGTGCTCCATGAAAGTATCGAAGGCGGATTTTTGAACCAAGATTCGAGAACGCGAACAGCAATCCTGACCGGCATTATCAAAGACGGCTCCAGGTGCACCTGCTGCAGCTTTTGCAATATCTGCATCGGCAAAAATAATATTTGAACTTTTGCCACCGAGTTCGAGCGTTACACGCTTAACTTGCTCAGCGCATCCGACCATGATCTGTTTTCCGACAGTGGTTGAGCCGGTGAAGACAACTTTGCGCACAAGTGGGTGAGTAACAAAGCGATTACCAACGACGCTTCCTTTACCTGGCAAAACATTAAAGACTCCCTCTGGAATTCCAGCGAGCAGAGCAAGTTCACCTAAACGAATCGCGCTGAGTGGCGTGTATTCAGCTGGCTTTAGAACAACGGTATTACCGGCGGCAAGTGCTGGGGCAAATCCCCATCCAGCAATCGGCATTGGAAAGTTCCATGGAACGATGATGCCAACGACGCCAAGAGGCTCCTTAAAAGTTACATCTATTCCACCGGCAACAGGAATCTGTCGACCAAATAAACGCTCAGGGGCAGCGGCGTAGTACATCAAAGTGTTAGCAACATTGTCGGCTTCCCACAGCGCATTGCCGCGAGTATGGCCAGAGTTTGTAATCTCTAACTGTGCTAACTCTTCTCGGTGATCGGTAACGACTTGTGAGAAGCTGCGCAATAAACGTGCGCGCTCACCTGGTGCGATGTGGCGCCATGTATCAAAGGCTTTCGCGGCCTTTGCAATTACATGATCCGTTGCCTCTAAATCTAAGTGAGGAACATTTTTAACAATTTCTTCGGTGGCAGGATTGATTACATCATATGAAGTAGACACGTTTGATTTAGAACCTTTCGAAGTTGCGGAATAGTTCCCAGTCGGTAATTGCTTTACCGTATGCGGAAAGTTCAATCTTTGCCATGTTGGCATAGTGGGCTTGTACTTCGGCGCCAAAGGTCTCTTTGATCCAAGCGCTATTTTCCCAAAGTTCAAGCGCCTCAGTCATAGTTGATGGCAGTCTGGCAGAGTCTTCTGCGTAAGCATTTCCTTGGAAAGCTGGTCCTAGAACCATTTTATTTTTAATGCCATCAAGGCCTGCAGCGATAATTCCAGAGACGGCTAAGTAGGGGTTCACATCTCCACCAGCAGTTCGATTCTCAAGGCGCAGACTTGCACCCTTTCCAACAAGTCGAAGCGCGCAGGTGCGGTTATCGCGGCCCCACAGAATCGCGGTAGGTGCGAATGAGCCGGGAACAAAACGCTTGTATGAGTTGATATTAGGTGCAAATAAAAGCGTCATCTCTTTCAAGTGCGCGATTTGTCCGGCAACGAATTGACGGCCGATATCACTCATGCCCTGCTCTTTGTCATTGTCATCGGCCATAACCATTGAACCATCGAGCCCACGGAATGAAAGGTGGATATGGGAAGAGTTGCCCTCTTTTTCATTGGGCTTAGCCATAAAGGTCAAGGCGTAACCATCTTGAGATGCAATCTCCTTGGCACCATTTTTATAAATCACATGGTTGTCGCAGTTTGAAAGCGCATCAGAGTATTTAAATGCAATCTCATGTTGACCAAAGTTGCACTCACCCTTTACGGATTCAACTGTCATTCCAGCCTTTGCCATTGAAAGGCGGATACGGCGCAAGAGAGGTTCAATTCGCGAGCCACCTAGGATTGAATAATCTACGTTGTATTGATTAACTGGAATTAGGTTTTTGTAACCCTTATTCCAAGCCTCTTCATAAGTATCTTTATAAACCACAAACTCTAACTCTGTTCCGCACATTGCCTCCATGCCTGCATCGGCCAAAGCTTTAACTTGCTTGCGCAGAATTTGGCGAGGGGAGGCCACGACATCGGTGTGATCGAGCCACTGAACATCGGCTAAAACTAAAACTGCCCCTGGCTGCCAATCGATTAAACGCAAAGTGCTCATGTCGGGAACCAAGGCAAAGTCGCTATAGCCGCGCTCCCATGAGGACATTGTGTAGCCTTCAACGGTATTCATGTCGACATCAACGGCTAATAAATAATTACAGCCCTCGGTGCCGTGTTTTAGGACCTCATCAATGAAGAACTGACCATGGATTCGCTTTCCAGTTAAGCGACCTTGCATATCGGTCATTGCAACAACGACGGTATCTATGGATCCGTCGGCCACCCCTGCTTTTAAATCTTCAATCGACATTGATTTCATAGGGCGATGCTATCTATTTGAGGGAAGAAAATCTACAAAGCGAAACCCCTGCCGCTTTCGCGACAGGGGTTTCTAGTGTTAGTGCTCTTTTATGAGTTGATATTGCTTCGTGGGCCGGTGAACCACTTCTTGGCCGACAAACTCCACCAAGCGGCGAGAATGATTAGCGCACCACCGGTAATAATTGGAGCGTAGTTAACTGCAGTCCACGTAAAGTCTTTATTACCTGGAGTTCCAGCTGGTGCGAATGGCAAGATGAAGTAAACGGAGATGATTGCAATCTCAGCAACTGCAATTGTGCACATCCACTTGTATTTAGATCCAAGCGTCCACTGACCACCCTTAAATGAATCTCCAGCCTTAAGGCGCAAATAAATTGGAATCAAGAAGGCAAGGTAGAGAGAGATTACGCAGACCGAAACGACGGCGTAGAAAGCTGTTGGTACACCACTTGGACTCTTCCAAAGTGCTGGAAGAGTCATAGCGATTCCACCGATTGCCGATGCC
>CAILBF010000004.1 GCA_903832395.1 uncultured Actinomycetes bacterium
GCTCGAGATCCTCGAAGCCAAAGGCTTCATCCGCCGCGATGAGAGCAAAGGTCGCGCCCTTGAATTAACGCCTGAAGAAAGTGGAGCACCCGTAGATAAAACACGTCTTGTTCCACTCGTTGGTCGTATTGCAGCTGGTGGTCCAATAACTGCCGAACAAGAAGTCGAAGAGTCATTCCCGCTACCAGAATCAATCGTTGGCAGTGGCGATTTATTTATGCTCAAAGTCGTTGGCGAATCCATGAGCGATGCCGCGATTTGCGATGGCGATTACGTTGTTATCCGTTCGCAGAAAGATTGCAACAACGGCGAAATCGTTGCCGCAATGATTGATGGCGAAGCAACGGTCAAAACATTTTCTCGAAAAAACGGCCACATCTGGCTTCTGCCAGCTAACGATGACTTCGCACCAATCGATGGCGATACTTGCGAAATCTTAGGAAAAGTTACTGCAGTTCTTCGCTCTGTTCGTTAATTCACAGTAGCCTGCACTCATGGCTCTGGAGTTTGCGATGACAACGATTGTTGTCAAAGACTACGACGTAGCGATTGCTTACTACACAAAGGTTCTTGGCTTTACTCTTACCGAAGATACGGTCCTATCCCCCGATAAACGTTGGGTGACAGTTCGCCCTGGAACTAATGGTGCATCGATTCTTCTGGCCCGTGCGGCAACCGAGGCACAAGGTTCCCGCATTGGAAATCAAACCGGAGGCCGCGTTGGCTTTTTCCTACATACCGATACTTTCGATGCCGATTATGCCCGTATGCAGGCGGCGGGCGTGGTTTTTGTCGATGTACCGCGCACCGAGGAGTACGGAAAAGTAATTGTCTTTGTAGACCTTTACGGCAACAAATGGGACTTCATCGGCAACGATTGACGGTAATCACTAGTAATTTTTTCTGTATCTGCTATCTCTCCGACCAATCGAAGTCTTGAGATGCCTCCATCCGGGAAAACGTCAATCCGTACATGGGTATAAACCTGCGCTAGCTCAATGCGTATGCGGTGATGATTATCTGGTCGCAGTCGAGTGACTGGAATGATCTCTTTCCATCCGGATGAGTCAGCCTCCGGATCCACTTCACTTGAGAGAGCATGGAGTGAGAACTCTTTGCTTGCGTTGTAAACATAATAGGAAGTATCTACCTCAACTGACTTGAGGACTCCGGGGGCTGCGAGTCTGATGATTGCCCAATCCTTTCCAAAAGTTCGGCGCCTTGCAGTTTCCCAACCATCACCCATGTTCTGCGCCAGATTCGGCATATTAAGTGAATGCGCATTGGAAAAAAAGTCGTTGCTACTTGAGATAACTCTTCCTCCCAACATCCTAGATGCCAAGTCAACAGTTAGGCCAACAACATCAACTGGATTGATGACGACTTCGCCATAAGCGCGAAGTCGAGCGACGCCTCCGTCCGGTGAAATATTCAGGCGTATATGAGTAAATCTCTTAGTTGAAAACTCTCCACTTACTTCAAACCAATTGTGAGTTCCGCCAACAAGTTTCGTATCAGGTACAAGGGTGACCCATGTAGTTTCCGCGCTGGTTAACTCTTCAACGCCTGGTTGATTTTCATTAGAGGTGGCCTCAATCCAGCAAGAGCTGGGGAAATTGCCTGTGAAAAAACTTGTATCTACATCAAGTGCAGCAATAGTTCCCGGTGCACCAAGACGGATAATCGCCCAATCAAAGCCTTCAACTCGACGGCGACGAGTTTCCCAGCCATCGACAATCTCTCCCTTATGACCAAATAACCCTGGCGTGAAATTTGGAATGCTATCTAGAACTAAATTTTCCTTTTCTCCGAATGATTCATCGTTAGCAAACATCACACTGGCGCCCAACATGCGAGAGGCTAGGTTTGGCGCGTGTGCGGCTATATGTTCGAAGTCCATTTGATTTTTCCCTTTCAATAGATACTTAAACTACTAAGTTAAATGTTGAGAGATCGGCCATCCGATTATCTTTTTTGCTTCAGGGAATGCATGTGTTCCTACTTTACTAGTTCCCAATCCGAGACCATGAACCGCCTCTGCAAGTCGAACTGCAGCACCAACACCATCTACAACGGGGACGCCGACTTCACGAGCGATGGCCTCTTCAAGGCCCGCCATTCCTCCGCAGCCGAGGCAGATAACTTCTGCCCGATCCTGTGTCACGGCCAATCTTGCTTGCTCGACTATTACCTCCAATGCGCGCTTGGGATCTTCATCTAACTCGAGTGTACCCATTCCTGTCGCACGAACTGAGGCGCATCGCGTGAACAATCCAGCAAGAATAAGACGGTCTTCAATTGATGCAATTGACCTGTCTAACGTAGTTACTACCGAATACTTTCGCCCAACCATTTGTGCTACGTATGCAGATGCCTCAGCCATATCGATAACTGGCACCGTGACTAACTCTTGAACACCTTCTCGGCCATGTTCGCCAAATCCAGCCATAACGATTGCATCGAAAGGACCTTGATACGTTGCAACTAAGTCCATTACGGCAACGGCTGAGATGAAACTTTCAAAGTTGCAATCAATTCCATCTGCGCCATATTTTGGCGTTAGTGCAATTATTTCAGTTCCGGGTGATGCATACTTGCGCGCAGATTCGGCGATCGCTGCCGTCATCGACTCAGTTGTGTTGGGGTTTATCACTAGAATTTTCATATTCTCCTCATTCCTAGGTGAATCATTTCTTTGATTTCTTTAGAATTTGGCCTCGTGGGCTTTGATAATCGACTTTCACGCCACGTAGCCAAGTTGCCTCAACCACACCACTGAGCGTTCGCCCCTCATAGAGAGAAAACTTTTGCTGATGTTCAAGGTTTGAAGCTTTCACTTCGAATGTAGCCTCTGGATCAAAGAGGAAAAAATCTGCATCTTTACCCACCTCTAAAGAACCTTTTGAATCAAGACGAGCTAGCGCAGCAGGTGCTTGGGACATCCATCTGGTTAACTGTTCAAGTGATACACTCTGCTTTTTCGCTTGGGTCCATGCAAGCGGAAATGAAATTTGAAGCGATGCGACTCCACCAAATGCGGCCTGAAAATCGCCCTCCACTACGGCTTTTTCATCAATGGAAGTAGGTGAGTGATCTGAGACAACCATGTCAATTGTCCCATTTTCTAAATACTCCCATAGCGCGTTTCGATTCTTTTCATCTCGTATTGGAGGACATATTTTGTACAAAGTGGCGCCGTCATCGACTTCAGAATCCTTCAAGATTAAATAATGCGGACACGTCTCTGACGTAATTTTGAGTCCAGACTCTTTAGCGCTCTGAATCAAAGCAGCTGCCTCCGACGTTGAAATATGCACAATATGCGCACGACCTCCGGTCAATTCCACGTTCTCTAAAACATTTGAAACTGCGCGGGACTCGATACTGGCCGGGCGAACCGATAGATATTCCGAATAATTGTGGCCACTTACTGATGGGACTTTGTTCAGTTGCTCCTCATCTTCTGCATGGACTAAAAGTAAAGCATCGAACTCTTTCAAAATTGTTAGGGCTTGCTTCAAAATATCTACGCTAACGGATGGAAACTCGGGTAGACCAGTATTGGCTAAAAAGCATTTAAACCCAAAAACACCTTCTTGATCCAGCTGATTTAATTGATTTAGATTCCACGGAGTGACTCCTGCCCAAAACCCAACATCAACCATCAATGAGCCTTCAGCCGTCATATGTTTTGCAGCTAGAGTCTCAAGGGAAACTGTGACGGGGATACTGTCCAGTGGCATGTCAATAAGCGTCGTAATTCCACCACGCGCTGCCGCCCGAGTGCCTGACTTAAAATTCTCCCAGAGGGTATTACCTGGATCCTGCAAGTGAACATGTGTATCTACTAAGCCAGGAAGCAGGGTTAAGTGGTCTGGAACGAGAATTTCAGAGAGAGTATCAAGTGCGGCATCAAAATCCTCGATGCAAACAATTGATCCATCTCTAATCCCAATCGAAACCGCTCCGCAACCACGTGATGTGATAGCGGAGCGGGCTCGCACTACTATGTCAAGCAACTCCATTTAGTTATTTTACTAATCTAAGTTCGGAAAGCCTAAAACTTGGGATGGATCTTTTGATCTATTGGCTATTGTAAGACCAATCAAATAAATCACAGCTCCGGAGACCCAAGCTTGCAGAGCTGGAAAACCAATATAAGTCTTCTGGAAACCAGACAGTCCTGGAATCAAACCACCCGTAAAGGCACCAATTAATGTTCCTGCGATTAGCGCAATGATCGCTGGCCAGTTAGCAAATGCTGACTCGTGCCATTTAGCGACTCTGTGAATTGGTCGGCGGTGCCCAAACAAACGTGGTAATAAGAAAATATCAACGGCCATAATCGTACTTGCCGTTGGAACAGTAACCGAACCAATTCCTGTTACGATATTAAATGTTTGGGTCAAACTCGGCATAATCAGTGTCATTAATCCCGCAATAATTCCCAAACCGATTACCGTGTACTTTCGTTGCCATCCGCGAACTTCAGCCATAAGGTTCTGAGCTCCATTAACGGCAATGTACAAATTGCCATCATTGACAGCCCATTGATTTAATGTGAAGAATAAAAAGCCCAAGAAAGTTGCGCCGAGAAGTGTGAAGCTTACGAAATACTTAATACTGGCGCCAAAGTCTGGATTATTCGACAAAGTTGCGACTAAGTAGCCCATAATTGGGAAAACAAAAGATCCGACTGCATATGAGATCACAATCGCCGGAACGTTCCATTGTGGCTTTGTTTTTGCGTAACGAAATATATCTGGCTCATTACCCCAGGTTGAGAGTCCGACCATGGCACCCGTCACGAAAAGAATTGAAGAAGGGGCCGCAACATGAGGAATCGCAGAGAGTTGAGTTCCGCTCACGGTCGCTAAGCTTTTTATAGTTGCATAAACTCCCCAGATCAAAACAACTGGCACGGCTGCATATTGCGCAAACTTCTGGACTCCAGAAAATCCGAAGTAGGTATTAATAACCATAACGAAGCCAAGGGCTACTGTGACGGCCTTGACGGCTGGAACTGTAAATAGTCCGCCTAATAGTGACATCACAAAGAGAACGGTAAAGATATAGAAACCCATTCCATTTATAATTAAGAGAACAGAAACAATTCGACTACCTAATTTTCCAAAAATTCCTCGCGTCATAACCGCACTTGTTTGTCCTGCAAGAGCGCCAGCATTAGCTGAAGCTAGAGCGTAAAGACTCATAGTTATCGTTGCAATTGTCATTGCAATTACAAGTTGCTTTAAACTTAAGCCCTCAAACCGTGCCGTGTACCCTACAAAAGCTGCACCAAAAGTAGCCTGCATTGAAAGAAATGTTAAAAGAATTTTCCAGTTAGGTCGACGTTGATCTAATGGAACAACCGTGTCGGTAAAATCTTGCTCTGTGGCTTCCCAAGAATTAGAAGTTGAATCCGTTGATGAATGTGCATTTTCTTCTTTCATGGCAGATATTTTCTCCGTTTCAAGTTATGGTGCATCATTTGTTTCATTGCTGGAAGACTAACCAAGAACCAAGGGCAATGTTGGTAAGAAGACCCCCTTTGAACCACTACGGAGACAAACGGTAAAGGGATTACGGGTCTTTTACAAGGGTTAATCCATCATTTGGCAGAAATGACTCCAATCAATTTCTAGGTATTTATGCCTGATTTTGAACGGATATTTCGCATTATGAAATGTGAGCATTGATTATTCGTCGTGACCAAACTCTTGGGCTAAATCTGCGGCGGTTGCTAAAAGCATCGGCGAAAACTTTTTAATAAATATATCAGTAACACGTGAAGTAGGACCGCTAATCGATATCGCTGTTGGCGGTGTTACTCCTATGAGTGGTGCGGCGATACAGCGCACTCCAACTTCTTGTTCACCTTCATCGATTGCATAACCAGATTCTTTAATACTCATTAAATCGTTGTTCAATGATTTCCAAGTGATGTGCGTTGTTGCCGTATATTTAGGCATTCCAGTATGGGAAATAATCTCTTTCGATTCTTCTTCCTCTAACGTCGACAAGATGGCTTTTCCAACGCCGCAGGCATGCGGCAGTACGCGACGTCCAGCTTCAGTAAACATTCGCATGCTGTGTTTAGATGGTGATTGGCCGATATAGACAATGCGATCGCCCTCAAGGGTTGCAAGATTGACGGTTTCTCCGCACTCATTGGCAAGCGTTAACAGCGCCGGTTTAGCCCACGATGCGATTCCGCGCGAGGCCGCTTCACCCAATAATAAAAGCGATGCACCTAAAGTGTATTTACGCGAACCATTTCGTTTTGCATATCCAAGTGATACGAGAGTTTTCATTGAGCGATGAACGGTAGGAACGGCAAGACCGAGTTTGGTAGCCAGAGTAGTGAGACCTATTTCACCGCCGTTGCGGGCCATCTCTTCTAAAATCGAAAAGGCGCGTTCGACCGATTGAACACCTGAAACTTTTGTCGCCACGGTCTCGCCTTTCTGCGCACTTGAAGTTAGCATAGATTTCAACCAATGAAAAGTATTTTTCACATAGTGAAATAAGGAAATGGAGTGTATGCCATGAGTGCAACGAGTCCGGGATATGGAATCACAATTCGAGTTGAGGCATCGACGCAGTCTTCGCCAACATCACTGATTCCAGCGGCAATTGTTGCTGCCGGCGGAACGTTAACTGCTCTCGACGTCGTTGAATCCCACCACGATCGCGTCGTTGTTGATATTACCTGCGATACGCGAGATGCCGACCATGCCGAAGAAATATCGGCCGCAATTACTGCCGCTTCTCCGCATTTTAATGTTAAAAAAGTTAGTGACCGAACTTTCCTTATGCACCTCGGTGGAAAACTAGAAGTTGCATCCAAAGTCCCACTTAAAACCCGCGATGATTTGTCGCGGGCATACACGCCAGGGGTGGCACGAATTTGTTTAGCGATCGCGGCCGATAAATCCGATGCTCGCCGCTTAACTATTAAGCGCAACACTGTCGCAGTTGTATCCGATGGTTCGGCGATTTTAGGTCTTGGAAATCTCGGGCCCGAAGCTGCAATGCCAGTGATGGAGGGTAAGGCCGTTCTATTTAAGCGCTTTGCAAATGTTGATGCGTGGCCAATCTGTCTTGATTCTCAAGATACTGAAGAGATTATCCGCGCCGTACAAATGATTGCGCCGGGTTTTGGCGGAATTAACTTAGAGGATATTTCAGCGCCACGTTGCTTTGAGATTGAGGCACGGCTCAAAGAGACTCTGGATATCCCAGTCTTTCATGATGATCAACACGGCACTGCGATCGTTGTTTTAGCTGGTCTACTCAATGCTTTGCGTTTAGTTAAAAAGGATATGAGCGAAGTTCGAATCGTCATGATGGGTGCAGGTGCTGCCGGCAGTGCAATCCTGCGCCTGCTCTTTCTCTCAGGTCTTAAGCATGCTTCAGTCTTTGATTCCAAGGGAATCCTTCACAACGACAGCAAGGCCGAAAATGACATGCGCAAGTGGCTTATAGCAAATACAAACTTAGAGAATAAGACACACTCCATTACCGAGGAGATGAAGGGTGCCGATATCTTCATCGGCGTCAGCGCTCCTAATGTAATCACTGAAGCTCATGTTGAATCCATGGCACCAGATGCCATCGTCTTTGCCATGTCGAATCCAGATCCTGAGATTGATCCTGCCCTTGCACAAAAGCATGCGCGCATCGTTGCAACTGGGCGAAGTGATTATCCAAACCAGATTAACAATGTTCTAGCTTTCCCTGGACTATTTCGTGGCCTCTTAGATGCTGGCGTATCAAAAATTACCGATGAGATGTTAGCTGCAGCTGCGCGTGCAATTTCTGAGTGCGTCAGTGCCGATCAACTCAATGAGAACTTCATCGTTCCCAGTGTCTTTGACCCTGCAGTCTCACCGGCGGTTTCCAATGCCGTCTATAAAATTGCCATGGAAAAGAAATAAGGAGAGCCATATATGGCGCAAGTAAACGTAAAA
>CAILBF010000005.1 GCA_903832395.1 uncultured Actinomycetes bacterium
AAGAGATGCAACGCGATCAAATTCACTTGGCTGTAGTGGTTGATGAGTATGGTGGCACCGCTGGAATTATTACTATTGAAGACATTATCGAGGAAATTGTTGGCGAAATCGAAGATGAGTTCGACGATGGCGAAGACCATTTCACGTGGCTATCTGGCGATAAAGCTCGGGCTAATGCGACGCTTCACATTCAAGATTTAGCCGATGAATTAAAGATTGAAATAAGTGAATCTGATTTTGAAGATGTTGACTCAATCGGTGGATTAATGGCACAAAAACTCGGTCGAGTCCCTATCGCTGGCAGCACAATTTCACTCAATGGATGGTCGATTACATCTGAGCGCCCCCTTGGCCGCCGCCGCAGAATTAGCAGTGTATTAATTGAGCGATTAGAGCGCGATATTGAGGACCACGAGTAGGCGATAGAATCGCCTAATGCGTATCGTTCGTTTTTCTCCTGGCCCTGATGCCGGTCTTGGTACCGATCCATTATTTGGCGTTCTCGAAGATGATGGTCTTATCCATGTCATAACGGGGGATCCGATTTACTCTGGGATTCAAAAGAGTGCGGCAACAATAGAACTTACGAAGGTGCGTTTATTAGCACCAGTAATTCCGCGCTCTAAAGTTGTGTGTATTGGCAAGAACTATGCCGACCATGCTGCAGAAATGGGTGGAGTTGTTCCGGATGAGCCAATCATCTTTTTAAAGCCGAACACTTCGGTAATCGGACCCAATGACACTATCGTCTGGCCAGATATGTCCGAACGGGTAGATCACGAAGCAGAGCTTGCTATCGTCATTGGTCGCCTCTGCAAGGATGTTCCACTTGAGCGCGTTAGAGACGTCATTTTTGGTTACACCATTGCAAATGATGTGACTGCACGCGACTTACAGAAGAGAGATGGTCAGTGGACTCGCGGTAAGGGCTTCGATACTTTCTGCCCACTTGGACCGTGGATAGATACCGATTTTATTCCTGGTACTCAACGGATTACTGCCAGCGTTAATGGTGAAATTAAACAATCGGCGCAGTTAAGTGACATGATGTTTAAAGTTCCGGAGATCATTAATTTTGTCTCACGCGTGATGACTCTTCTACCAGGTGATGTTATTTTGACCGGCACTCCTGCAGGTATTGGCCCGATGATTGAGGGCGGCACAGCAACTATGGCAATTGAAGGCCTTGGCGAACTAACTAACAAAGTGAGAAAAAATTGAGTCCAACAGTGGGGAAAAAAGTCAAAGTTCGTTTTGCACCCTCACCAACTGGTGATCTGCATGTAGGCAATATCCGTACCGCTCTCTTTGACTGGGCTTATGCCCGCCACACAGGGGGCACATTTCTTTTTCGCATTGAAGATACCGATACAACGCGTGTGACCGATGAATACATCAATGCCGCAATTGATACGCTCAAATGGCTGGGGCTTAATTGGGATGAGGGTCCTGAAGTTGGTGGCGATAATGGGCCGTATCTACAATCTCAGCGGTTAGATATTTATGCGCACTGGGTCGCTAAATTTATTGAACAAAAAGATGCTTACTACTGTTATTGCACACCTGAGGAGTTAGAGGCAGTTCGTGAAGCTCAACGTGCATCCAATCAAGCACCCGGCTACAACGGACATTGTCGTAATTTAACGCCGGAACAAATCTCCGCCTACAAGGCCGAAGGCCGCGGGGCAGTGGTGCGCATGCAAATGCCCGATGGTGGAACAACATTTACCGATTTAATTCGCGGGGAAATGGCCTTTGACCATAAGTTTGTTCCAGACTTTGTCTTGGTCCGCGCAGATGGCTCACCGCTTTATACATTGGCCGTTGCCGTTGATGATATTTTGATGAAAGTAACCCATGTTTTGCGCGGTGAGGATTTACTGTCATCGACTCCCCGCCAGATTCGCGTTTATCAAGCGATGGGTGTGGCACTTGATGACTATCCAGTCTTTGCGCACTTACCATTCGTAATGGGGGCAGATAATGCCAAGTTATCCAAGCGCAATGGTGAAGTTTCAATCGCTTGGTATCGAGACAAAGGATTTTTGCCAGAGGCAATCTGTAACTATTTAGCTCTCCTTGGCTGGTCACCTGGGGATGACGTAGAAAATATAACTATGAAAGAGCTGTGCGAACTTTTCACGGTAGAGCGAGTAAATAGTTCGCCTGCTAAATTCGACATGAAGAAGCTCGAGGCAATTAACGGCGATAAGATTCGCGCCCTAACTATCGATGAATTCTTAACGTGGGCACTGCCATTTTTAGTCAAGGCCAATGTCATAAGCGGCACTCCT
>CAILBF010000006.1 GCA_903832395.1 uncultured Actinomycetes bacterium
CGACGTGCATCATTGGAGTGCCTTCGGGATTGGCTTCATTGCATGGCCACTGGATGCTTCCGAGCTTATCTAATTTAGCGAAAGAGACGCCTGCGAAAGTAGGTGTAGTTGCTGCGATCTCATCCATGATTGCTGCGCCATTTTCATAGGACATTGAATAACCCATTGCCGTTGAAAGGTCACAGGTAACTTCAAACTCACTTTTACCGGTCTTAGATTTCATAACCGGGCGAACGCGGTTGATTCGACGTTCAGCATTTGTGAAAGTTCCATCTTTTTCTAGGAAAGAAGTTCCGGGCAAGAAAACATGGGCAAACTTGGAAGTTTCGTTGAGGAATAGATCTTGAACAATAACCATATCCATCGCGCGCAAAGCTGCATGTACATGCGAGATATTTGGATCAGATTGTGCAATATCTTCGCCTTGAACATAGAGTCCGCGATATTGACCGGCGATGGCAGCATCGAACATATTTGGAATACGCATGCCAGGCTCGGCTTGAAGTTCGATGCCCCAAGCATCATTGAAAATCTTTCGCGTATCTGGGTTTGAAATATGTCGATAGCCTGAGAGTTCGTGTGGGAAAGAGCCCATGTCGCACGATCCTTGGACGTTGTTCTGGCCGCGCAAAGGATTAACTCCAACGCCTTTACGGCCGATATTTCCCGTTGCCATAGCTAAATTGGCAATACCCATAACCATTGTCGAACCTTGACTGTGCTCAGTTACACCTAAGCCATAATAGATAGAGCCATTCTTCGCGCTGGCAAATAAATGTGCAGCTGCACGAATTTCCGCCGCTGGAACTCGTGATGATGCCTCTAGGGCCTCTGGAGAGTTTTCAGGTAGTGAGATAAATGCTTCCCACTGAGTAAAGGATTGATCGTCACAACGTTCTGCAACAAAATCGCGTTTAATTAAACCATCGGTTGCAATGACGTGTGCAAGAGCGTTAATAACGGCGACGTTAGTGCCGGGCATTAATTGCAAGTGATGGGCTGCAACCACTCCGGGAGTAAGTACCAGCGGAATTACCCTCGGATCAACAACGATTAATTTGGCGCCTTTGCGAATCGCTTGTTTCATGCGGGAGGCAAAGACAGGGTGGGCTGCAGTTGGGTTAGCACCAATCAGCAAAATTACATCGCTGTGCTCTACCGACTCAAAATCCTGCGTACCGGCCGAAGTTCCAAAAGTCTGGCCTAAGCCGTAGCCAGTTGGTGAATGGCAAACCCGCGCGCAAGTATCGACGTTGTTGTTGCCAAAAGCGGCGCGAACCATTTTTTGAACAACGAATACCTCTTCGTTAGTACAACGGGATGAAGTAATTCCACCAATAGCATTGACTCCGGATTCGCTTTGAATTCGCTTTAAGCCATCGGCGGCAAAGGTAATGGCCTCGCCCCATGAAACCTCTTTCCATGCATCGGTAATCGATGCGCGAATCATGGGTTTAGTTATGCGATCGGTGTGTGTGGCATAGCCGTAAGCAAAACGCCCCTTAACACATGAGTGACCTTCATTTGCGCCACCAGTTTTAAGTGGAACCATGCGCACAAGTTCTTCACCACGCATCTCGGCCTTAAAGCTACAACCAACACCGCAGTAAGCACATGTTGTTATTACCGATGATGTAGGCGCGCCAATTGTAAGTAACGTCTTTTCAGTCAGCGCTCCCGTAGGACATGCCTGCACGCAAGCACCGCAAGAGACACATTCGCTTTCAATAAATGATGTGCCCGAGGATGACACTCTTGCCTCAAAGCCACGGTTCTCAATGGTTAGTGCAAAAGTGCCTTGAACTTCATCGCAAGCTCGGACACAACGATTACACACGATGCACTCGGTTGAATCAAAAGTGAAGTAGGGATTGCTCTCGTCTTTCTTCAAATCTAAATGTGTATCTACGCTGGCATACCGAGATGCAGTTATTCCAATCTTTTTGGCGACGCCGTGGACTTCGCACTCATCGCCAGTTGCGCAATCGGCCGGGTGATCCGAGAGGTATAGCTCCATGACACCTTTGCGAATTCGATCTAACTTCTCTGACTGCGTTGAAACTTTCATGCCCTCTGCAACTGGTGTAGTGCACGATGATGGTGTGCCATTGCGTCCATCGACTTGAATAACGCAGAGACGACATGAGCCAAAGGCTTTCAAGCGGTCGGTTGAACATAGTTTGGGAATATCGATTCCGGCTTGCAAGGCCGCGCGCATAATTGATGTGTCGGCTGGAACTGTTACGGCGCGTCCATCGATCTCAAGGTTTACTTGTTCAGTTTTATTGCTGGCAGGCGTGCCGAAATCTGACTCGAAGATCATCGTCATTTGCGCTCTCCGTTAAAATCTGATGGGAAGTTAATCATTGCACTTTTTACTGGCAATGGAGTCAAACCGCCCATGGCACACAGGGAGCCATCGGTCATGACCTCGCATAGATCAAGTAAAAGCCGCTTGTTCTCGTCGACTCGTACACCTTGAATGATTAGATCAATTGTTTCGGCACCGCGGGTTGAACCAATACGGCAAGGCGTGCATTTGCCACAGGATTCAATTCCGCAAAACTCCATTGCAAACTTAGCTTGAACCGCTAAATCCACGGTGTCATCAAACACAACGATTCCGCCATGACCAAGCATTCCACCAGCGGCAATAAGAGATTCATAATCCATTGAAGTTTCAAATTGCTCTGTAGAAAAATATGCACCGAGTGGGCCGCCAATTTGAACTGCTCGCAGTGGACGCTTCGTTAAAGTACCACCACCATAAGTATTAACTAACTCTTTGAGCGGGATTCCAAAAGCAGTTTCAACGATTCCGCCGCGCGCGATATTGCCAGCTAATTGAAATACTTGCGTGCCGAGGGATCGTCCAACGCCACGAGCTTTATAAGCCGCGGCCCCTTGGGCCAGAATCATTGGGACCGTTGAAAGCGTAAGAACGTTGTTGATAACGGTTGGTTGACCAAAAAGACCTTCAATTGCCGGCAGCGGTGGCTTGGCACGCACTACTCCACGCTTTCCTTCAATGCTCTCTAGCATCGCAGTTTCTTCACCACACACGTAGGAACCTGCACCAACGCGGATTTGAATGTCGAAAGCATGTGCCGAGCCGAGAATTGATGTACCTAACCAATTATTTGCCCGTGCCTCATCAATTGCTTTTTGCAAAGTTGCAATTGCATAAGGGTATTCAGAGCGCAAGTAAACAATGCCTTTAGTTGCACCTACTGCAATACCGGCAATGGTCATACCTTCAATTAAAGTAAATGGATCTCCCTCAATTAACATGCGATCGGCAAAAGTTCCGCTATCTCCCTCATCGGCATTGCAACAAATATATTTCTCGGCGCTGGGAGTCTGTGCAACTGTCCGCCATTTAATTCCAGCAGGAAAGCCAGCTCCGCCACGTCCGCGCAGACCAGATTCGGTTACTTCGGCGATGAGTTCATCACTGGAAAGTTCGAGAGCTTTCGTTAGACCCACTAAGCCGCCATGTGCACGGTAATCATCTAGCGATATTGGATCAATAACTCCTACGCGGGCGAAAGTGACGCGATCTTGACTAGCTAACCATTCAATCTGATCAGTTTTACCTAAAGAGAGCGGGTGTGCCCCGCCGTTAAGAAAGTCTGTTTCAACTAATGAGGCTACGTCTTCAGGCGTCACTGGACCATAGGCAATTCGGCCAGTTGGGGTGTCAACTTCGACAAGAGTTTCTAGCCATAGCGCTCCGCGCGAGCCATTACGCACTATATGTGCAGAAGGAACTAAGCGCGCAATTTCACATGCAACTTCATCGGCACCCACTGAGATTGCAGCGCTATCGCCGGGAACATAGATTTTCATTGGCGGGCCTTCTCAATTTTTGCCAACGTTGCTCGGCCAATAATCTTTCCATTCACCATAGCTGCCGGTCCGAGTGCACAGTTGCCGAAGCAGTATGCATCATTTGTTTCATTAGCAAACTTTCCTTTGACTTCCTTTTCAAGTGCGCGAGCACCCACTGCCTGACATGCCTCAGCTACACAAATAGATATCTGATGCTGTGTCGGCGGCGTCGTTCGTAAATCATGGTAGAAAGTGAGAACGCCATGGACTTCAGCCCGTGACTTATTAAAGAAGTTTGCGATTAACTCAACACATGCCGGGTCAACGTAGCCAAACTCTTTTTGCATTAACTGCAACGCCATTAATACCGGGCCTTTTTCCTCACGCAGGGTCGCAAGAAGTAGCAACGCTTGCTCTTGCGACCACGGTGAGTACTTCATTAGAACAAACCTACGACCTTTCCATCAATATAATCAATGCGTTCGGCCGATGGAACCTTAGGTAAGCCTGGCATTGTCATTATTTCGCCACAGATCATCACGATGAACTCGGCACCTGCCGAGAGTTTCACTTCGCGGATATTGAGTGAGTGGCCACTTGGCGCACCGCGCAGCGCGGCATCAGTGCTAAACGAGTACTGGGTCTTAGCTACACAGATTGGGAAATGACCATACCCCGAAGCTTCTAGCTCTTTTAGCTTCAAGCGCACCTTGGCATCGGCAGTAACCTCTTTGGCGCCATAGACCTTTGTTGCGACCGCGGTGATTTTATCCCATAGTGAATCTTCATCTTCATAAACAAATGTCATTGCACTTGGCTGATCGCATAGTTCGACAACTGCATGAGCTAACGCCACTGCACCTTTGCCGCCATCGGCCCAGTGCGTCGCAAGAACAATTTTGACTCCCATAGCTTCAACGCGCGCACGAAGAAGTTCTACTTCGGCATCGGTATCACTAGTGAAGTGATTGATTGAAACCACTAATGGAATGCTATAGACGTCTTTGATATTGTGAATGTGACGCTCTAAATTAACTATTCCAGCTTCAAGCGCACTCAGATTCTCATCGGTGATTGTCTTAAGATCTGCGCCACCGTGATATTTAAGGGCACGAATAGTTGCAACTAGCACACAGGCCGATGGACGCAAGCCTGACTTGCGACACTTAATATCTACGAATTTTTCAGCACCTAGGTCGGCGCCAAAACCAGCTTCAGTTACAACGTAGTCCGCAAGCTTCATGGCCGATGTTGTTGCAACCACGGAGTTACACCCATGGGCAATGTTGGCAAATGGTCCACCGTGAATAAAGGCGGGAGTGTTTTCTAGCGTCTGAACTAAATTCGGTTGAAAAGCATCTTTCAAGATGACCGTCATCGCACCTTGTGCGTTTAGTTCACTAGCTAAAACTGGCGTCTTATCGCGCTTATATCCCACGACAATCTTTCCAATTTTCGCTTTCAAATCCTCTATCGATGTCGCAAGACAGAAGATCGCCATAATCTCTGAGGCGACTACGATGTCAAAACCATCGCTACGTGGGTAGCCGTTACCGACTCCACCGATAGATTGAATAATCTCGCGTAGAGCACGATCGTTCATGTCAACAACGCGCTTCCAAGTAACTCGTCGAACATCGATTCCTAAAGCATTACCGTGGTGAATGTGGTTATCGAGTAGAGCGGCAAGTAAGTTGTTTGCAAGGGCAATGGCGTTGAAATCGCCAGTGAAGTGCAGGTTGATATCTTCCATCGGAACGACTTGGGCATAGCCGCCACCTGCGGCTCCACCCTTCATTCCAAAGACTGGACCAAGGGATGGCTCACGCAGTGCGAGCATTGCGTTTTTGCCAATCTGGCGAAGTCCATCACCTAGACCAACGGTTGTTGTCGTCTTGCCTTCACCGGCAGGTGTTGGGCTGATTGCCGTTACCAAAATTAACTTTGAATCTTTCTTTGTCGGTAGAGCCGTTAGATATTTCAAATTCACTTTTGCTTTGTATTTTCCATACGCTTCCAGGTTTTCAACATCAATCCCTAGCGCGGCGCCAATGTCATTTATTGGCTTCATGGTTGCAGCTTGTGCGATTTCGATATCTGACATTTTTATCCCTTTGCCTGACGTATGGCGCTTGTAAGCGCGGGTATCACTTGGTGTAAGTCACCGATGATTGCGTAATCGGCATAACGTAAAATTGGTGCCTCAGGATCGGTATTGATAACGACGATTGTCTTACTGTTTTTCATTCCAGCGATGTGTTGCATGGCCCCTGAAATACCAGCGGCAATGTAAAGATCGGGAGCGACTTTGGTGCCGGTCTGCCCCACTTGCTCCGCATGTGGGCGCCAGCCAGAACTAGTTACAACGCGCGAACAACCGACAGTGCCACCTAGTAGTGCCGCTAACTCTTCCAAATTGCCAAAGCCATCGGGGCCACCAACGCCGCGACCGCCGGAGACAATTACTTTGGCATCGCTGAGAGTTACTCCACCTTTAGTTTCGCCAGAGTCTCTGCTCAGAATTTTCACTACTGAGTCGCTCGGTTGCAAAGAAGGTTCAAACTCAGAAACCGTTGCAGCTGGTCCATCGACCGATTCAGCCTCGATAGAAAAGCTAAGAACAGTTGCAACTAATAGCTCGGCATGAACATTTGCCGACTCAATTAAGTTTCCACCCCATCGTGCACGAAGAACGTGATGCGGTGAACCGAAAGTAATCTCTGAACACTCTGCCGCCATTGGAATATCTAAGAAAGCGGCTAAGTGGGCCAACTGTTCATTGCCGCGTGGGCTACCGGCAGCTAAGACTGCGGTGGGCTTTAGTTTTTCAACTAAATCTTTAAGCGCCCGCCCCGATGCCATTGGCGTGTAATCGCTGATTGCAGAATGCGATGCAACGTGGAGAACTTTTGCTCCGTACTGGCCAACAACGGTGGAAAGCGCACTTGCTTCTGCGCCAATAACAACGGCCTCAATATCTGAGTCCAGTTTGCGCGCGGCAGTGAGCGCACGAAGGGAGAGCTGATCGATTTCTCCGCGATCATGATCTATAAGAACCAAAATCATTAGATGGCTCCAATCTGTTTTAGGACTTCGACTAAGGCCGGAATCGCTTCGGTGCCCTTGCCTAAGATTTCTGCCCCTTTATCTTTTGATGGCGCTAGTGCAAGCGTTACTTTTTCAAGTTTTGGAACGCGAGGCTCGGCCTTTTTCATATCAACAATTTTCTTGCGAGCCTGCATGCGACCAGGAACCGATGGATAACGGGGAATATTCAAACCATCGCGAACGGTAATGATGGCAGGAAGTGGAGCTTCGTAATGTTCGCGTCCACTGGCAACCACGCGCTCACAACTTGCAATTCCATTTTCAACTTTCATGGACTTTACATTTGTAACGATTGGTCGGTTAAGCGCGTGAGCCACCCGAATATGAATCTGATAACCAGCACTATCGGCAGACTCGGCGCCAAAGATAATTAAGTCAAACTTAGTCTCTTCGGCATTGATTGCATCAACCAAAGCTGCTGCGGTTCCCTGTGGGTCCCACTCTTGACCATCGGTTTCAATCAGGACTGCGCGGGTCGCGCCAATCGCTAACTGCGAACGCAGTTGCTCTTCGGCATCTCCGGGACCGAGTGTTAACAGAGTTAATGTGCCACCCATCTGCTCTACCAGTTGTACGCCAGCTTCCACCGCGTTCTCTTCGTGTGGGCTTATACCAAAACCTAAATGCTTGGTTTCGATATCACGCGAATCCGGTGTCAAGATCAACGCTCCACCGGCAAGTGGAACGCGCTTTAGACAGACAAGTACATCCATTAGGCCATGATCCGTTCATTGGATGGGTCAAAGACTGACGTAGCACCTACTTCAGCGATTGAACACGGATAGTGCTCGCCTAGATATTCAACGATGAATTTATTACCGGCAACTGCTAACTCGGTAGGTAGATATGACATCAGGATGTGTTTTCCGAGGGAAGGAGCAGATCCCGCACTTGTAACGTAGGAGCGGCGACCATGCGAGTCAACGATTGGCTGCTTATCTAACGTCAAAATTGGCTCATTGCCCATCATGTAGCGTTTTTCACCGCTCGATGACGTGTGATCATCTACAAATAAAGTACACAGCATTGTTATTGGTTTTTCACTGCGATGCTTAACGTGGGCTTCTTTACCAATGAAGTCGGCCTCTTTTAATTTAGGTGACTGCATTCCAGCCTCGACAACTGTGTACTCAGTTTCAAGCTCTGGTCCATAAGCGCGGTAACACTTTTCTAGTCGACCCGTTGTGCCATACACACCGATACCAACTGGAATCATCTCGTGCTTCTTACCCGACTCCCAGAGCATGTCCCAAAGTTTTGCGCCTTGTTCAATTGGAACGTAGAACTCCCAACCCAAATCGCCTACATACGAGATACGCGAAGCTAAGACCTGAACTGGACCAACTTCGATCATTTTGCAGGTACTGAATTTGAATGAATCTTTGCCCATGTCGGTCTTAGTAAGGTTTTGAATAATTTCGCGGGCTTTCGGTCCCCAAATTCCTATAGTTGTATAGCCCGACGTTAAGTCGAAAATCTGCGCTGATCCATCTTCCGGTAGCAGATCGCTAAACCATTTCTTATCGGCCATTCCATGGGCACCGCCTGTAACAACACGGAAATGATTAGTATCTAGTCGCATGATTGTTAAGTCGGATTTGAAGCCACCATTTGGTCCGAGGACTGGCGTGTAAACCACACGCCCAATAGCTACATCCATCTGGCGAAGTGCCGCCTTCTGAACTACCGCAAGTGAAGATGGTCCAGTAACGTCAAAAATAGTAAATGCTGAAAGGTCGACGATGCCGGCAGTCTCACGCATTTGTAAGTGCTCTGCATTGATAATTGGTGACCACCAACGTGATTCCCATTCAGCAGTACGTGGCATTACGCGATCACCAAACTTGGCAACTAAGCCCTTATTGCTCTCGTACCAGAAAGGTCGCTCCCAACCAGCAGTCTCATAGAAAACTGCACCCAGCTCTTTTTCTGCAGCATAAAATGGAGATAGGCGAACATTTCGATTTGATAAGTACTGCTCATTAGGATGAACGATTCCGTACGTCTTATTAAAGCTCTCATCTACGCGCGACTTAATATGGAACTCCGTTTTTTGGTGTTCATGAAAACGAGCAATATTTGAAGTATGAAGATCAATCTCTGAATCTCCAAGGACCATCCACTCTGCTACAGACTTGGCTGTTCCTGGACCTTCCTTAATCCATACTGCAGCAACTGACCACAGACCCTTAACTTCTGGAGTCTCACCTAAAATTGGCATTCCATCTGGAGTGTAAGAAAGAATTCCGTTGATTGCATACTTTTCACGGACATTCTCGTCGCCAACAATTGATGGCATAAGTTCGTAAGCATGCTCATCTTGAATATCAAAATCGGCTTGTGTAAAAGCAAACTCCGTAGGCGATAAAGTTGCCGTTGCATTTGATGGCAGATCCTCTGGCGTATAAAGAATTGGTCGGTGGGCATATGAGCCAATTTCTAGACCAGTACCGTGTTGGCGCTCGTACATGAACACATCCATGTCGCGAACAATCGGCCACTCGATATCACCTTTAGTATCTTTAAAGAAAGGTACAGGTCCGACGTCCTTCATTTGGTGAACTGCTGGTGTCAATGGAATATGCGCCCCTGCCATTGCAGCAAGCTTTGGTGACCAGCATCCAGTTGCAATGACAACATAATCGGCTTCAATCGTTCCTTGATCGGTAACAACTGCGCTTACGCGGCCATTCACAACAGTGATATCTAAAACTTCAATGTTAGCAAATGATTGCGATGCACCCATCTCGGCGGCCTGTTCGCGCTGCATGGTGCCATGGCGAACTGAATCTACGACGCCGACAGTTGGCTGGTAATAGCCTCCGAGAATAATCTCTTCATCAACATATGGAACAAGCTCTTTTACTTGTGCAGAAGTGAGGATTCGACCACCATCGATGCCCCATGATTTGCCCGAAGTAATTCGGCGAGCAAGCTCTTGCATTCGCTCAGGTGTACGCGCAACTTCGATTCCACCGGACTCTGTAAAAGTGCCAAACTCTTTGTACTGACGCATGCTCTCAGCTGTAATAGCCGTCATCTCTTTCGAGTGATCAACGGGGAAAATAAAGTTAGATGCATGGCCGGTTGAACCGCCAGGGTTAGGCAAAGGACCCTTATCGATCTGGACAATATCTTTCCAGCCCAGTTTTGCAAGGTGATAGACCATGCCGTTTCCGACGATACCTGCGCCGATGACGACGCACTTTGCTTTTGTAGGTAACTTACTCATGGACATTTCCTCATTCTTTATTAGTGGTGGTTTATAGAGATTTACGAATGGATGCTTCAAAGCCTTCAATGTGATCTCGCATTGCTTTGCCGGCTGCCTTTGAATCGCTACTAGCAATTGCTTCAAGCAATGCACGGTGTTCAATAATCGCCTCGGCTAAACCAGCAACTCGATCTAGCGCCAGAAACCAAATGCGAAGCGCATGGGCGTAATAATTATCTAAGGCCGATGCAAGAAACTCATTGTGCGTACATTGATAAATATGATGGTGAATTCGTTGATCGAGACCAATCAGGGTGGCCATATCTACATTGCCCTTGATTCCTTTGATCTCGGCGATAAGGGCCTTAGTTATGACGTGATCCGCCGGAGTTGATCGTTCGGCAGCAAGTTCGGCGGCTTTGATCTCAAGCACTGCGCGGACTTCAGAGAGAGCTGAAAGATTTTGAACATCAACGCTAGAGACAAACATTCCGCGGCGGGGATAGACCTCCACTAATTTTTCATTAGCGAGCGAGCGCAGCGCTTCGCGAATTGGCGTACGTCCAAAGCCAAGTGTGGCCATCAAATCACTTTCACTAATCAGTGATCCTGGAACGAGTTCGAGAGTAATAATCATCGAACGGATGCGGCTATAGGCCTCCTCCGACAGGGACGTGCTCTGCCGACTGAGGATATGGATGGCCTGGCTCATGGTTGAGATGATATATCAGTCACGTGCAGATTGATACATAAGCAAGCGGCCTTTATCCGAAGTAATACTTCTTAAAGAGTAGGGCTGAGGCGCTAAAACCGACGGTCAAAATCAGGGCCCGGTAGACGGATTTAGGCATGCGGGCCGCCCAGCGTCCCCCAAAAGTTCCACCGATGCTGGCCCCGAGCAAGAGCGCGATGACCACTGGCCAGTCGGCCCGCCCACTAAAGATATAGATGATGTTGGATATGAGAGAGGTCCAGCCAACTATCAAGTTTTTTGCGGTGTTTAAAGTCTTAGGGTCGCGGCGGATATCGCGGGCAAGAACGGCAATCACCAATACTCCTTGGCCAGGGCCAAAGTAGCCGCAGTAGAGGCCACTTGCCGAAATTCCTATTTTTTCAATTAAGCCATGTCTCGCGCCACGATCAGGTTTAGCTTTAATGAGAAATGAGAGTGAGGCAAAGAGAAGTAAGAAAGGCACCATCTTTTCAAAGATGCCTGGAGGAACCGTTAATAAAAGGATCGCTCCGGTTGTTGAACCGACAATCGAAAGTGCGATGAGCTTTTTATACTCTTGAAAATATCCACGCATTTGGTGGCGAACTGCGATCAGCGCAAAGAAGTTCGCCGGTGTCACACCAAGTGCATTTGAAATCGCCGCGCTTACGGGTGACAAACCAGTTGCTAGTAAAACTGGATAAGAAATAACCGATGCCCCGCCTGCCATTCCATTTATCCCGCCGACAAGGATTCCGACAGCGAAGATAATTATGTACTCAAGCATGGGTTAACCATACAATGGAGATATGAATAATGGGGTAGAAGTCCGATTCTTTGCTGCAGCTCGAGCCGCAGCAGGTGTGGATCATGCCCGTTATTCCAGTGCACCACTCTCGTCGATCATTGCCGATGCCACGCGTGAGAACCCACTACTAGCGCACGTGATGACGCAGTGCAGTTTCTTGCTTGATTCCGTGGCCGTCCATAATGCCGATGTTTTGGTCCTTGATGGAAGCGTGATCGATGTGCTCCCTAAATTTGCCGGCGGCTAACTAAGCGGTATTGACCCACTCGTCGGTTCCATCGGCGAAGATTTGATGCTTCCAAATAGGCAACTTCGCTTTAATCTCATTTACTAACGCAGAAGCGATTTCGAATGCACTCTCTCTATGCGCAGCTGAAACCGCTACGGCAAACGCGGTTTCGCCAATCAAAATCTCACCAAAACGATGAGATATCGCCACTTTAACCACGTCGGAGTTTGCAATAACGGCGGCGGTGATCAGTGCAATTTGCTCACCCGCACTTGGGTGAATCTCATAAGTTAGAGTTTTTACTTCTTTGCCACCGTCGTGATTTCGAACATCACCGGTAAATGTTACGACTGCGCCACATCGATCATCTTTCACCAGTGCACATAACTGCGCGATTGAAATAACATCGCTCGTAACATCGGCACGCATTACTTGCGGCATTAGTGATCTTTTCCATCTAACTGATCCAAAATATGGCCCGCTAACCGTTCGATAATTACTAAGCCATCGCGCACTCCACCTGGTGAACCTGGAAGATTAATTATTAGCGATGTGCCGTTAATGCCGGCCAATCCACGAGTTAAATCTGATGTAGGTACTTTCTCCCGTGAATACGCGCGAAGAGCTTCGCCAAAACCTGGAATATTCTTTTCAATAAATGGCGCTGTGGCCTCTGGTGTTACATCCATAAGTGAGACTCCAGTGCCACCAGTCGTAACGATTAAGCGCGATTTACTAGCTAAAGCTTTGAGAATCTGTGCAGCAATTGCATCTATGTCATCGGCAACAATTACGGGCTCACTTACGTTATAGCCAAGAGAGGCCAAACCATCTTTCAATTGCTGACCACTTAAATCGGCATAAACACCAAGTGATGCACGATTGCTAGCGGTAATTACGAAAGCGCTACGTTGGCTCACGCGCGTTTCCAATCACCGTTCTTGCCACCAGATTTTGAATCGATACGAATATCGGTAATTGTCGCTGCAGGATCAAGGGCCTTGACCATGTCGATAATAGTTAGACCGGCGACACTTACTGCAGTCAGCGCCTCCATTTCAACGCCAGTTCGATCTGAAGTTACTACTTCCGCATGAATCGCAACTCCCGTATCAATGATTTCTAAATCAATACTGATTTTATTAATCGCAATTGGATGACACAGCGGGATTAATTCACTCGTTTTTTTAGCTGCCATGATTCCTGCAATGCGGGCCGTCGATAATACGTCGCCTTTAGGCGTTGCCCCATCGCGCAAAAGAGCGACAACATGGGCCGAGAGATTTACCGTTGCTGATGTATCGGCGATGCGGACAGTAATCTCGCGACCGGTGACATCGACCATATTGGCTTGTCCGGCGCTGTTTAAATGCGTTAGTCCATCGCTCATGGTTGTGAGTCTAATTGCCTAAGGCAGTGATAGCCAACGGATCTGCTCACCAGCAGCCGTCAGCTCCTTGGTGACAACACCAAATCCAGTTGAGTATGCCAATCCTCGCAACATCGCCGAGCCTAAGTATTGGCCTACTTCGAATTGGCCATCGATAATATTTCCAATTACCAAACGAGTGAAGTCGCTAGGTGCCGTAATTTCATTGCGCGTTATCACGGTTGGAAGTTCGCGCACTACATGCCCTAGCATGGAAGCAATTACGGGAGCACCTAAAGACATCAGAGCAACAATTGCCGACTGCGGATTTCCGGGCAAACCAAAGATTGCATTCTTACTCGTACGCGCAAGCAGCATTGGGTGTCCTGGACGAACGGCAACTGTGTCAACAAGTATGTGCGCATCGATCTGGGCCAAAGCATCATGCAAGAAATCTCGGGGGCCTTGAGCTGTACCGCCAGTTGTTATGACTATGTCGGCTAATTCGCAAGCACCTGTAAGTGCTTCAACCACATTCGTCAGTTCATCGGAAATATAACGAGTACTAACTACTTCGCACCCCATTTTTTCCAACCAACCAGGCAGTTGTGGCCCTAACGCATCACGAATCAATCCATTGGTAGGCACGCCACTTAATTGAAGCTCATCGCCCAATAGAACGAGTGCAACGCGCGGCTTTCGCACAACATTAACTCGATCTAAACCAGCAGCAGAGAGTAAGCCAATTGTTCCAGGATTTAACGTTGATCCAGCTGTCACTAGTACGTCATCGCAGTTACATTCATGCGCAGCGGGTCGAACATGCTGATTTTCTTCAACTTCACCGCTGAGAATATTTTCATTTACTTTCGCAATCTCCCAGCGCATAACACCAAATGTTCCCATTGGAATAACCGCGCCTGTTGCAATACCCACAGCAGTACCGGCGACAAGTGCGCCCCTCATCGGTAAACCTGCTTTTACTTCGCCAACAATCTCCCATGGTCCGTCTCCGCTAACTGCGTAACCATCCATCGCTGAGGTTGCATATGTCGGTAAATCACACAGCGCGCGTGCATCATGTGCAAGAGTTCGATCAAGCGCCTGACCAACTTCGATAACTTCGTTAGTTAGTGGTTTAAAAGATTCCATCGCAATTGTCCGTGCGCTATCCCAACTTCCCTCAATCAATGCGCTCATAAGACCGAATCATCCTTTAAATGGTGAGCAAAAGCGATTGCCTGTTCCAAATCGGCAGGGGTATCGATATCGATAAGAGCGTGTGCTACCTCATCACTCATGGGAACTTCGTGAATAGCCAAGCGTGAAATAAGTGAACGCATAGAGGCTCCATTAATCTCGCCCATATCTGCAAGCGCTCTCTCAACTGCGGCAATTCGATAGAGCGCAGCAAGAGGTTGTCTGAAGTTTTCGGCATCTACATACATCACGGCTTCATCATGCGTTGTCATTGTGTTCAAAAGATTTAATACGCGTGGAAGTGCAAAAGGCATATCGGTTGCGATCAGTACGGCAATCTCACTTTCGCACAGTTCAAGTCCAGCTTTAAATCCAGCAACTGGTCCGCTACCAACCGGATTCTCTTGAATTACACGGTAGGTAAAACCCGCGACTAAAGGATCTTGCCCAACAATAATTACTTCAAACTCTGGCGGGATAGTTGTGAGAATTCGCGCAATTAAACTCTGCCCATCGATTAATGCCGCAGATTTATCAGAGCCAAAACGCGCACTTGTGCCACCGCTCAAGATGATGATGCTCGCGCTTTTACTTTGCATTTGGCTAGGATACCGACTATGGCATACGGGCGTAGTGAGGCTAATTCCCTGGGCTGGCGCAACGTTATTGTTACCAGCGATGAAAAACACATAGGGCACGAGTTCCCTAGTCAGAGCACTCCCCTATTGCTGATGCACCACTTATCTGATCTACATGTTTGTGATGCACAGTCCCCGACTCGTCCTGAGTATTTAGATCGCTGGGCCGATCCTGATAGTCCTATCCGTGAAAAAGTTGGAACCATTGGCACTTACCGACCGCATTCAATGTTATCTGCGCATGTTGTTGAAGCCATGATTCAATCGCTCAACACAATTACAACGGGTCCTTTATCGGGTCATCCAATAAACGGCGCAATCATTACTGGTGATACAACAGATAACGCCCAAACCAATGAGGTGAGTTGGTATTTAGCTTTACTCGATGGTTTAGATTTTCGCCCAGACTCAGGAGATCACACTAAATATGAAGGTGTGATCGATGACGGTATCGAGCATTACGACACACGCTACTGGCATCCACATGGAACTCCTGTCGGCAAAAACGATGACGATGCACGCGCTAAATATGGCTTCCCAGTTGTTCCTAATCTCCTGAACTCATGCCGTGCCCCTTTTAAAGCAACCGGACTTAAATTTCCTTGGTATGCCGTGCATGGAAATCACGATGCGCTCTTGCAAGGAACCGTTGCACCCGCTCGGGCTATTAATGCAGAGATGGTCGGCAACAAGCGATACACCGGGTTACCAACGAAGGTAACCCTTGCCGACGTGCTTGCTAGTTTTCAAGAGATTGGCCCAGCAAGCTATCCGGATGCAGATGATGCACCTTTCACCACTGTTACTGCCGACCTGGAACGCCGTGCAGTTGAACGCGGTGAATTTGCGGCAATGCACCTCGCTGCTCCTGGTTTACCAAAGGGCCATGGCTTTACCGCCGAGAATGTCGAAAAGAAACACATGTACTACTCAACGCATATTGGTGGCGTAAAACTAATTGTTATCGATAGCGTCAATCATTTCGGCGGATGGCAAGGATCCCTTGATGTCCTGCAGTTTGAGTGGCTTGAAAGCGAGATTGCTACCTCAGATAAACCAATAGTTCTTGCTTCCCACCACCCGTTAAGTAAAATGTTTAATAGTTACGCACCCGTTGGCCGGCGCGTATGCGTCGAGGAGATTCAATCGATGCTTCTGAAATATCCAACCGTTCTTGCCTGGTTTGCAGGTCATGAGCATCGCCACCACATTGAGTGGATAGGTCCCAACGAAGAGGTCAATGGCTTTTGGCAGATTGAAACTGCATCGCATGCCGATTGGCCACAACAGTCACGCACTATCGAAATTGTTCGGGATGCTGCTGGAGATGTTTTCCTTGGTTTAAGTGTTGTAGACCATGCAGGTGGAGCCGACTATGGCGACGCCGCTAACCCGTTAGAAATTGCTGCATTGTCGAGGGCGTTGAGTGCCAATATTTGGCAGAAACGACCAGAACTCGGATCGAGCCATGACGTTAACTGGTGGAGCGGTCGGCCAACTGATCGAAACGTCGTTCTAAAGATTAGGAAACGTTAAGAGTCGCGGTTTAAGGATTTTTCAATCACTTGCGTAGAGCGCAAGATAATTAAAATAACGAGCGTTAAGCCAGCTCCGACAACTTGAAAACCTAGACCCACAGCCACACCAACGGCGGCAGTTGAAAAGACGGTAGCTGCAGTAGTCACGCCTTGAATTCCTGATGAGCGTTTGTCGGTAAATATTAAGCCAGCCCCTAGAAAACCAATGCCAGTAATAATGGCGTGAAGGGCACGGGTGGGATCTCCATATTTCGCTGCAACATCCATAACCGCGCCAATTGCAACTATTGCCGCCGATGCCGATCCAACTAGGGCCATAGTGCGTGGCCCAGCTGATTTGCCTGCGCGATCGCGTTCCCATCCGATGAGTGAGCCTAAAACTGCGGCAATCATCGCATCAATGATTACGGACAATTGCTGCCAGATACCAATAGCGTGAAGATTAATCATGCGCCCAAGGGTACTTCTTTTAGCGCGCGAGGGCTACGACATCGCCCTATAGAATTGCCCGCATGAGCCAATATCAAATCATGCGTTGGCGCGAAATCCCCTCTCTGGTGATTGCGCGTGAGGGTGAGACGACAATTAAAGTGATGCTAGCTTCACGTTTTCAAGAGGCGATAGATGAGGCGGCAATGCGCCTAGGAGAAATTGATGCCGATGCATACACGGCTGGTTGGAATCGTGATCCGTGGGTTGAAGCAAGTGATTCACCCGATGTGCTCGCAACTCGAATTGCAACCGAGTTAGAAACCGAATTAAGTATTGAAAAATTAGAACTGCTAATTAAAACTATGGGAGAAAAATAATGTCAGCAATCTACGAGGCCCTTGAAAAGGCGACACTTGCATCTGATGGCGCCATGGGAACAATGTTGCAAGATCGTGGATTAACCGATGGTGGTGCTCCAGAGTTATGGAACGTTGAAAAGCCCGAAGAGATTGAGGCCGTGCTTGAGGCATATGCCGCAGCTGGAGCACGATTTATCACAACGAATACTTTCGGCGGCACGCACGGTCGACTAGCAATGCATGGTCTTGAAGATCGAGTTTTCGAACTCAACAAAGCTGGCGCAGAGATTGCCCGCAAGGTTGCAGATCGACACCCTGGCTGTTTCGTAATGGGAGACATCGGACCATCTGGCGATTTAATGGAGCCAATGGGCACCATGACTCTTGAAAGTGGACAAACTCTATTTGCCGAACAAATTCGCGGATTAGTTGCAGGCGGCGTTGATGCAATTCTCATTGAAACAATGTCGGATTTAGGAGAAGTTGAAGCTGCAGTTAATGCAGCCAAAGAAGTTGCATCTGGCATGCCAATTATTGCCACGATGAGTTTTGACACAAATCTGCGCACGATGATGGGTGTGAAGCCAGGTATGGCGGTAACACATTTAGCCGCTCTCGGTGTTCGCATCATTGGTGCTAACTGTGGTCGCGGAACCGACGAGATGCAGGTCATCGCGCAAGAGATGGTCAACGCACGTCCAGATGGAGTTTTCATTATTACGCAATCAAATGCGGGCCTACCGAAACTTCAAGGTGATGAGTTTGTTTACGATGGAACGCCACAAGAGATGGCGAAGTACGCAGTCAAGATGAAGGCAATGGGCGTCAATATTGTTGGCTCTTGCTGTGGATCATCCCCTGCCCATACTTCAGCTATTGCTAAGGCCCTTGCTTAAATGAAAAGCAAAATACTGCTCATTGGAATCGATGGACTCAATCTTGCGCAGGCACTTGAGGCTTCACCAACGATTACCGCGTTGAAATCGAGCGGTTTTTTCACAACCATAACTATGCCGGCACCAACTTTCTCGGGGCCTGGTTGGTCAACGCTATTGACTGGATCTACTCATGAAGAACATGGCGTGAGCGATAACTCTTTTATTGGACATAAGTTGCATCATCGCCCAGATTTACTCTCTCGCGCTTTTTATAACGACCAAACTACAACAACTTTTGCCGCCGCTGGTTGGCCCGCTTTAGTTGATCCTGTTGGCCATGGTCCGGTCATTCACGAACGCCGTGAACAACAACTGGCCTTCGTTCACCGAGTAATTGCACGCGATGGCGAAACTTATGGATATGACGTTATTGATGCCGAAGTTCACGAGGCAGCTATATATGCCATTGAAAACAAGGGCCCTGACGTTTCATTTGTTTATTTCTGCGGTGTTGATGAGGCTGGTCATGTTTATGACTCAGTTGGCCCCCAATATAAAGCTGCCATTACAAAAATAGATGCCTATGTCGCAAGCATGATTGCCGCAGTTAAGGCTCGGGCATCAGTTAATGAACCCTGGTTAGTAGTTATCACAACCGATCATGGTCATCGCGCCGAAGGCGGTCATGGTGGAGATACTCCTGCAGAGCGTGCCTCATTTGTTATAGCTCAAGGCTATGGACGCCCTAATCCAACGTGGCCCCAAGAGTTTGGTGCTCACGAACTAACACCACTGTTATTGGCAGAGCGGGCTTAACGCAAATGAACTTCAATAAGGTAATTCTTTACTATGGATTCGCGCCAATTTCAGATCCAGAGGCCGTTAAGTTATGGCAGAAAACTTTGTGCGAATCCCTCAATATTAAGGGACGTATTCTCATCTCCCCCCATGGCATTAATGGCACGTTGGGCGGCAACATGGATGACGTTAAGAAATACATTAAAAATACGCGCCAATACCCTGGTTTTAAGAAGATTGATTTCAAATGGTCTGAAGGCACGGGCAATGATTTCCCAAAGCTTAAGATTAAAGTTAAGGACGAGCTCGTAGCCTTTGGCAATCCTGGCGAGATTAAAGTCGATGTCAATGGTGTTATTGGTGGTGGCGTTCATTTACGTCCCGAAGAGGTCAATGCCTTAGTTGAAGAGCGCGGCGATGACGTGATTTTCTTCGACGGGCGCAATGCTTTTGAAGCTAAAATTGGAAAGTTTAAAGATGCCGTTGTTCCCGACGTAACAACTTCACATGATTTTGTTAAAGAGATTGAAAGTGGCAAGTACGACCACATGAAGGACAAGCCAATCGTGACTTACTGCACGGGTGGAATCCGTTGCGAGATTTTGTCGGTTGTCATGAAGAATCGTGGATTTAAAGAGGTTTATCAAGTCAAAGGTGGAATTGTTCGCTATGGAAATGCCTTTGGTGATGACGGCCTATGGGAAGGCTCGCTCTACACTTTCGATGATCGCTTAACCATTGATTTCAGCGATCACACTAAGTTAATTGGTCAGTGCGCTCACTGCAATGGCCCAACTAAAGAGTTTAGAAACTGCCGAAAGGCCGAGTGCCATCAATTAGTTTTGCTGTGTGATGCTTGCTATGACTCGCACCTAGATCGCCCCTGTAAGCATGATCGCGAAATAAAGCGCAACCGCGAACTTATTGGCTAGTGAGTCAGCGTGACTTTAGATAAACCCACTGGGGCATCTGGGTCAAAGCCAGAAGCTACGGCTAACTCAAGTGCAAATCGTTGAAGGACCATGGCATCAACTAACGTTGAAGTAATTTCATCATCACAATTTGATCCTGCCATAACGATGTCACTCGCACCTGGATTTCCACCATTTCCAATCCAGAAAATACGGTGTGAGGTTTTACGAATCTTTGTTGTCGCTTCAAGAATTGAATCGGCCGGCATGTGCTTTGGCGCAACAATAATAACTTGAGTCTCGTCCGTTAGCGCAGAAATTGGGCCGTGCAAATAATCGGCAGTTGAGAGACCTTGAACCGAGATTTTAGATGTCTCTTGAATCTTAAGTGCGGCTTCGCGGGCATTTGGATAAGCAAAACCACGTCCTAGAATGACAATTTCGTGATTACGGTCAGTAGTACTGACTGCATCTGAGACTAAGTTGCTCGTTGCGGCAATCCGAGTTGCCTCACTAATGATTTGTGTTGCATTGACGGATTTCCCAGTCCAAGCCGCCACCAGAAGGTAGGAGATTAATAACTGGGCGTTATAGGACTTGGTAGCAGCTACGGCTAACTCGGGGCCGGCAAGCAGAGGAAAATGATGGTGGGCAATAGTTGCAAGTGGAGATGTTGCATCATTTGTAATTGCGATGAGATAACCGTTTGCTTTGCGCGCAGCCGTTGCAAAATGAACAAGATCGGGAGATTGGCCACTTTGGCTAATGGCGATAATTAACGTGTTGTCATACTTAAGTTCGGCGTTGTAAATCGTCACTGAGGATGGAGATGTCAGACCAACGGGTAGTCCAATCTGAGTCTCAATCAAATATTTCAAATAGTGTGCAGCGTTATCGGATGTACCCCGAGCTAAGATCATTACTGCCTGGATTTTCTCCGTAGTCAGAATATCTTTAACGCTTTCAAAGGCTGACATTTCGTCGAGAATTTTGGACAAGACTGCAGGTGTCTCTGCTATCTCCGAAGACATAATTGTGCCTAATTGCTTCATGTTCCTATCTTCCCACATGAATTTAAACTATTCTTACGCCTATGGTGCTCAGCGTCGATTTAGGTCAATCAGGCACGCGTATTCGAATGGATAGCACTTCCATCAACTCAACTAGAGGCAAATTAGCTGGTGAGTCGACTATTGCAGCTCTTCGCGCCGTATTTGAAACAACTGAAAAAATCTCCTCTGATGTTGTCTCTCTTTCATGCACGGGCTTTAATGGAATTGTTAGTGATCCTGCACCTTTTGCCGCGCTTTGCCATGAGTTTTTCGGTGCAACAAAAACTGCTGTAATCGATGATGGTCTTGCCGGCTTCATTGGAGCTTTGCATGGACACAATGGCGTGACGTTAACAATTGGAGGAGGCGTTGTAGCTGTTGGTGGGCGCGATGGAAACTTTGCTCACCGCGATGGACTCGGCAGCACTTTTGGCGATGAAGGTGGTGGTTTTTGGCTAGGAAAATTAGGTATCACTAACGCTTTAGCTGCACGTCAAGGAAGAAATAACAATCTGGAATTACTTAAATCCTTTAGCGCCGAAGTTTCTTCTTTCGATGCATTAGAGATAAAGACTGGCTCAGATGCGGCTACCTTAGCGATTCAAAGCGCTAAAACTTTGTTAGCTGCCGCCGATGCCGGAGTTGAGGCTGCGATAAAGATCCGCGAGGAAGGTGCATACCTGCTGGCTCAAACTGTCATTGCAACATGGATCGGTGCTGGTGGTTCACATGATGAGGCGCCAGAGCTAGCCATTCAAGGCGGACCTTCTGCCAATGTTAATTACGTTAAGGCAATCCAAAGTTTTATCGTGAAGAGTTTGCCGAATGCCAAGTTTGTTAGTGCAAGTGGCGATAACTTAGACGGCGCACTTTGGATTTCTGAAAATATGGTAACCGACGCGCCTCCTTTGCTACGGTGGGGCCATGAAGTTTAACCAACTGCGGCATTCGAAAGGCTGGATTGTCCTTCTAGCTACACTTCTGGGGGTTAGTTACGGTGGCTACACTTTTGTAAACCGCGCTGTAACCACACAGGTTTATGTTACGAACTGCGGAATTCTCGATTACAAGCCAACTACTATTATTAAATTTTGCGCCGATGCTGGAGTACTCATTAGCCAAATTGAATGGGACGCTTGGGGTGCCAACGGGGCAACTGGAATTGGGGAGTATCAAATCAATGACTGTGCTCCAACGTGCGTTGCCGGAAAACTTCATTATGCCCACGTAGATATTGTCTTGAGCAAAGAGAAAGTGATCAAAGGCAAAAAGGCTTTGACTTTTATTTCGATTAAGACGAAAGATGGCAAGAATTTACCAACCAGCAATTCACCCACTGATGCATGGCCAATGGAGCTTGCCGGCTAAATAAGCCCGAATTCGCCAGCTTTTACAATTAACTCTTCTCGAACATCTGGATGAGCAGCGTTATTAATAATATTTATCGCTTGATCATTTTGCGAGTGGCCAAAGCAGGCAGCTACGCCTTGTTCAGTAACGACATATGAGTGTTGAAAGTGCGTGATATTGCTCTGCAACCTGGGAAGAATGGTGGAAACATTAGCTTTTGGATGCCATGAGGGAAGGGCTACAAAAGATTGACCACCCCGACTATGCAGTGCGCCAACAATGAAGTCAGTGGAGCCACCAAAACCGCTATAAATTTTTCCGCGCACATGACTGGCGTTAGCTTGATCGAAAAGATCGACTTCTAGCGCGCTGTTTATTGACGTCATCTTGGCCTGGCGCGCGATTTGAGATGGGTCATTAGTGCGCTCTGTACGCAGCATGCGTACCTTCTTGTTTAAATCTAGCCATTTATAGAGTTCATTAGAGCCAAAGATAAAGGAGGCGGTTATTAGGATCTCGTCATCTAACGTTCCAGCACGGCTCAACTCAAGAACGCCATCTGAGAACATCTCCGTCCAAATACGCAGACCTTTACGTTCCTTTAACGCCATCAGGACGGCATCGGGTACTCCACCGATTCCTAGCTGCAGAGTTGAATTATCTTCAATCAGGCTCGCAATGCGACTACCTATCTGAGCTTGAATATCGGTCACTGGAACCGCTGGTTTTTCTTGAAGCGGCTCATCGACTTCAACCAAATAATCTATTTCACTGTCATAAATTTGGGCATCGCCATAGGTATAAGGCATCTGCGCATTCGACTGGGCAATCACTAGGCCACCGTGCGCCCGAGCAGTTTCGATAGAGCGCGGCAAGATGTTGACTTCTGTGCCCAAACTGACGGTGTCAAAGCGTTGCGGTGATGTGTGTAAAAAAACAACATCAGGGCGATAAAAGTTGCGAATTAATACTGGTAGCAAAGAGAGTCGGCTCGGAATGTAATCGAGGCGAGGGTGATTGCGCATGGCAGGACCAACGAAAGCCGTTTCATACCGAATGCCTTCGCGATCTGGAATGTTCCCGTGAGCATTGAGCATGTGCAATCTGAACTCCGGGATAGTCTCATCAGCGATTCGCAATAACGTGCGCGGTGCCGAAAAATTGCCGGAGGCAATGATTCGTGGATTGCTGGGGAGATTGGCGAGAATTGATTTGAGTTGCTCCGAATTAATTACTCGCATGATCGAATTCTAATACATCAACGCGGTGAGGTTAACAAAAGCATTGCTGCAAGAAATAGGATTCCAATTGCCGAGAAGGCAGTTAATGCACGTCGCATTGTGGGTTTGGCTAATATAGAGGTAGCCCTCCCAATCATGCTGATCATAAATAAATACCAAGCCCCGGAAGTGAAAGCCTGCACGAACGAGAGCGCAAAAATCCCCCACCCTAAATTAAAATCACTCGGAACAAACTGTGGAATAAATGCAACGGCGAAGACTGCGGCTTTCACATTGGTTAAATTAGTTATCAGACCTAAACGAAAGGCCGGCCCTAAACCCGTCTTGGCTATGCCCTCATAATCAAATTTCCCGAACTCTTTACGAAGTGACCATAAAGTCTGTAGCGCTAAGAAAGTTAAAAAAGCAACGCCTGCGTATTTGAGAATTGAATATGCCAGAGGTGATCGAGCAAAGATTTGAGATAAACCGATGGCCGATGCTGCGCCCCAGACAACTAATGCACTACTCGTTCCAAGTAGTGTCGTGTAAGCGGTTTTAGTTCCACCCATAAGTGCTTGACGAAAAATCATTGCAACTGTCTGACCAGGGACAACGGCCAATAAAAAGGCAGTTGCTATGAAGGCGGGAAGAACCTTCAATAATGAAACCATACGTAGCCCCGAAGGGATTCGAACCCTCGTAGCTGACTTGAGAAGCCAGAGTCCTAGGCCGCTAGACGACGGGGCCGTGCCTGTAAAGATTTTGTATTACTAGGACAAAACATATTCAGTTGTAATGCTTAGTGCGCTGGGGTACCAGGACTCGAACCTAGACTTACTGAACCAGAATCAGCAGGGCTGCCAATTACCCCATACCCCAATACTTCAAGGGGAAAGAATACCGCACCGATTAGAGAGTTAGTGCCGCAGTGATTCGGGCTAATGAGGCCGCTTTACCGAGTAATTCCATTGATTCAAACAAAGGCGGCGAAATAGTGCTGCCCGTCGTTGCAATTCGAACTGCGCCAAAAGCAATTCGGGGTTTCAATCCCATCTCCTCAATTAACGATGCACGAAGCGCGGCTTCGATATCAGTATGTGTCCAGTTATCAATCGATTCGAGTTCTTTGAGTGATCGATTGAGCACATCTTTAGCCCCGGAATCAGTCACTTTAGCGATGCAATCGGCTTCAATTGCAAATTCCTTAACAAACAAGAACTTCAGCATGGCCGGAATTTCGCTAAACATAATGATGCGCTCTTGGATAATCGGAAGCGCGCGCTTTACGAGTGCGATTTCATCAGGAGTGCCGCTTATGACATTGGCCTTGACTAAAAATGGCAGTGCCCACGTTAAGAATTCATCGATAGTTAGGGCGCGAATCTTATCGCCGTTAATTGCTTCGAGCTTCTTCATGTCGAATTTAGCAGGTGAGCTATTTACTCGTTCTACCGTGAAAAGTTCGCACAGCTCTTTCATAGTTATATTTTCTACGTCATCACCTGGTGACCAGCCAAGAAGAGCTAAATAGTTACAGATTGCCTCTGGCAAAAATCCTTTGTCTCGATACCAAGCGATTGAAACTTCACCATTGCGCTTGGATAACTTGGCATTATCTGCCCCCATTACGAATGGTAAGTGCG
>CAILBF010000007.1 GCA_903832395.1 uncultured Actinomycetes bacterium
TGATTAATCTAAGTGAGATAGCGGCCAGTGAATTGCGATTGGGAATTTGCAACTTCGGCCATCACCTGATGATTTCCCGCGGGCACGACGCCACATCCATGGGATAACAAAGCCCATGAACCAGAGCGCGGTTATCACTGCGCGAAAAGCCTTTGGTTGCGGCTTTGCTGGTGGCAATGGATCCCGCCATCTGGCGTCAAATGGCAGACCTATCAACTCAAGTACGGCTTGTGCAACACGGTCGTGCCCCATTGCATTCAGATGCAATCGATCAAATGCTAAAAAGCGACGATCGCTAAAGGCGACCTCTTCATTCGCATCGGCGATAGTCGCACCAACTTCAAACCCTACGGCGCGAACATTGCGATTAAATTCGCTAAAACGTTGCTCCCACATTTTTGCCGACCGACCCGTATTGCCAGTTTTCTCTAACACTGTAAATATTAAAATTGTTGCACCCGATGCCGCCAAGCGTCGCACTGCATCGGCATAGACCGGCAATACAAGTTCGGGTTTATAACCTGGTCTAATTACATCATTAGCGCCGGCATGGAAAGATATAAGTGTTTCGGGTCCGGTTACTTGCGCGATTGCTGCATCAATCTGCTCGTCAAAAACTTGGCGCACAAGTTTTCCGCGGATAGCTAAATTTGCATAAGTAAAATCGGGATGGTGCTTGGCCATAATGTCGGCAACGCGATCGGCCCAACCACGGTATTGACCATGTTTCTTCTCGTCGCAAATGCCCTCTGTATATGAGTCGCCAAGGGCAATAAAACGCTGGTAGTTCACTTCAATTACCCCTTACGGCGGGCCTGGTCTACAAAGAAGAGCGCGATAGCTGTTGCAACACTGGCATTGAGTGATTCAGTAGTTGCACTAATTGGAATTGAGATCACAAGATCGCATTTCTCGCGTGTTAAGCGCGCTAAACCCTTACCTTCGCTGCCGACAACAATCATGATTGGCTCTGTTGCAAGTTTCATTGCGCTAATAGTCTCTTCGGATTCGCCATCTAGGCCAATAACAAAGAGACCCTCCTTTTTAGCTGCATCTATTGTGCGGGCTAAATTAGTCACTTGAGCAATAGGCAAACGTGCCGCTGCACCAGCAGATGACTTCCAAGCCGCTGCCGTCATAGAAGCTGCGCGGCGCTCGGTCATAACTACACCGGCTGCGCCAAATGCTGCTGCACTTCGAATAATTGCACCTAAGTTACGTGGATCTGTGACACCATCAAGTGCGACGACGAGTGCTGGATATTTTGCACACTGCATAATCTCTTCATAACTTGAGTATTGGAAGGGCTTAATTGCCAAAATAATTCCTTGGCTATTAGGCGAAATACCTTCAACCTCTGCGCGATGGGCTTCACGAATAGGTAAACCTAAGTGAAGCGCTAACTTTAGAGATTCTGCAACGCGATCATCGACTTCAATGCTGCGTGCCACTAATAGTTCAGTTGAAGGAACGCTCTCGCGTAACGCCTCTAGTACTGCGTTACGACCGGCAACAATTTCACCTCTTGGACGATCGCCTCTTGGTGCGCGCGGTGCCCTAATCTCTTTGCCATCACTTCGTCCGGTCGTTACTTTGCCGGCACCTCGAGTTGTAGTTTTGCTGGAACTCTTCTTAGCAACCGCTTTTTTACGTTTTGCCGCGGCGTGATATGGACGGTCTTCAGCTTTAGGGGTTGGGCCTTTTCCAGTGAGACGCTTTTTATTTTTTCCGCCAGTGCCACCAGCCGGACCCTTTTTCGATGCACGAATTGCGCCTTTGCGGGATGAATTTCCGGCCATCGTTAGCTCTTTTCCATAATCGACCAACGTGGCCCTTGTGCAGTGTCCTCAATTGTAATTCCTATTGCGAGCAGTCCATCACGGATTGCATCTGAGGCCGCAAAATCCTTACGTTCGCGGGCAGATGCGCGCTCTGCTAACGCCAACTTAATTGCACCATCCAGCACCGTTGTTAGATCGGCCGAGGCGTTCTGCGCGTAGTGCGGATCAAATGGATCACACCCTAAAACCTCTAAAGCGCCCCGAATTTCATTGGCGTTCTTGGATATTGCTGCCTTATCTCCATCGGTAATGGCTTGATTTCCAAGGCGTAAATTCTCTGAAATCGTTGCAAGGCCCGCTGGGACAGCTAAGTCATCGTTCATTGCCGAAGTAAATGCTTGGCTAAGAACTGGCGCAGGTACTGCATCAAGAATTTGGCTAGCGCGCTTTAAGAAATTTTCAATTCGTCGAAAGGCAACTGCCGACTCGTCAAGGGCTGATTCGGAATACTCCAACATCGAGCGGTAGTGCGCACTTCCCAAATACCAGCGAAGTTCAATCCCACGTACGCGTTGCAAAATAACTTCAACCAAAAGTGAGTTACCAAGTGATTTGCTCATTTTTTCGCCGGACTGCGTAACCCAAGCATTGTGTAACCACCGTTTAGCAAAGCCATAACCTGCAGCTTCGGACTGAGCAATCTCATTTTCATGGTGTGGGAAAATTAAATCTAAGCCACCACCATGGATATCAAAGCTCTCGCCAAGATATGCACGCGCCATAGCAGAACACTCCAAGTGCCAACCAGGTCGACCTGCACCCCACGGTGTTGGCCATGATGGCTCTCCTGGTTTTGCCGCTTTCCATAAAGCAAAATCGCGTGGATCTCTCTTGCTTGAACTTGCTGAATCACTATCGGCTGCTGGCAATAAGTCATCGATGCGCTGACCAGAGAGCGTCAAATAACGCTTTAAAGTGCGGACTTCTAAGTACACATCGCCATTACCTGGTGCATATGCCGAGCCATTATCAATCAGAATCTGCATCAACTCAATCATCTGCGTGATGTGACCGGTGGCTCGAGGTTCATATGTTGGTGCTAAAACATTCAATGCATCGAAAGCTGCAGTAAATTCGCGTTCGTACTTCATGGCAAGTGCCCACCAGGGAGTTTTTTCATGGTGGGCTTTATGCAAAATCTTGTCATCAATATCGGTCACATTTCGAATTAAAGTTACGTCATATCCATTTTTCATTAACCAGCGACGTAAAATATCAAAGTTCACTGCGCTTCGAGTGTGTCCAATATGCGGTGAAGCTTGCACAGTCGCACCGCACACATAGATTGAAACTTCACCCGCTTTTATCGGTGCGAACTTTCCAACCTCGCGCGTAGCGGTGTCATATAAGTTAAGTGCAGACATTGTGGAATTCTACTGCTTGAAAACAAGTGCCGAGGCAATTGCGCCGATTCCCTTGCCTTCGCCAGTCATACCCATTCCATCACTTGTTGTGGCAGATAATGAAACATGTGCTCCACCAAGTGCCTGTGAAAGCACGCTAATTGCCTCCGCGCGACGCTGACCAATTTTTGGCCGATTACCAATTACCTGCACCGTAACATTTGCAATCGCATATCCCGCCTTAGAGATTATTGCTAGCGTTTCTTGAAGTAGCGCAACTCCTGATGCGCCTGCGTATTGCGGACGATCGGTTCCAAAATTGCTCCCTAAATCACCTTGTTGCGTCGCCGCAAAAAGCGCGTCACATAGTGCATGCGCTGCAACGTCACCGTCTGAGTGTCCTTCGACCCCATCTTGATCAGGCCAGAAAAGACCCGCTAGCCACAGTGGCCGGCCAACTGCAAAGGCATGCGCGTCAACGCCTATTCCGGTTCGATACGTTGAATCAAAGCCAAGGAAAGCTAAAGCTTTGTTTAAATCCGCTTGCGTAGTTATTTTAATTGCGCGTTCTTCGCCTTCTATAACCTTTACTTTTTCTCCATTGGCTTCAACAAGTACTGCGTCATCACTTGCCTCTTGGACGGATGCATGGGCCGCGCGAAGCACGGAAGTTTTAAAACCTTGTGGCGTTTGAATGCTAATGAGTGATGCGCGATCTGGAGTCGATGCAACATAGCCATCAGCACCCATAATTTTAATTGTGTCTACTACTGCAATGCCGGGGATCACTGCGTTCTCGCCCGATTTCAAAGTAGCAATAACGGTTTTTGCTAGTTCGGTACTTGCCAAGGCACGCGCAGCATCATGAACTAAAACGTATTCCCCGGTTGCCACAGCGAGTGCGTTACGAACACTTATAGACCGAGTCGCACCACCTGAAACAACAATAACTCCATCGCCAACAATCTTGCTGATCTGTGCTTCAAATCCGATAGGCGCAGAAATAATTATTTGATCGGCGATTGGTGCAAGGGCGGCAACGGCATGCTCTAAAAGTGTAGAACCACCTAATTGGATAAGCGCCTTTGGGAAACCTGCACCGAATCTTTCACCGCTACCTGCAGCAGCGATGATGGCGGTAACAGTCATTTAAATTACGAGGCGAGAACCTCGTCAAGGATCGTTGCAGCTTTCTCTTCATCAGTGCGCTCGGCAAGAGCTAACTCTGAGATAAGAATCTGCTTCGCCTTGGCGAGCATGCGCTTTTCACCAGCTGAAAGACCTCGGTCTAAGTCGCGGCGATACAAGTCGCGGACAACTTCGGCAACCTTAATGACATCACCTGATGCTAATTTTTCAAGATTTGCTTTATAACGGCGAGACCAGTTAGTTGGCTCTTCGGTATATGGCTGACGTAAGACGTTGAATACACGGTCTAATCCGGCAGAATCAACAACATCGCGGACTCCGACGAGGTCTACATTCTCTGCTGGGACTCGAACTGTGAGGTCCCCTTGGGCAATTTTTAACACTAAGTAGGTCTTTTCTTCACCTTTGATCACTCGCATCTCAATTGCTTCTATGAGAGCCGCTCCGTGATGGGGATAAACAACGGTTTCGCCGACCTTAAATGTCATGTGTTGCCCTTCGCTAGAGGACAATTGTACCAGCGATTTAGAACCCAGTCACCCCTTGATATCAAGGGTAAAACCAGTGTAATTCAATGCTTATTTGTTGTGAGAGAATATCGCTCATGCGTCGCACTGGTATTGCACTTATGGCACTAACTCTTGCGCTCTCATTAACTGCATGTGGGGCAGGCTTTAATGCCTCTACTCGTCAAGTTAAGCAAGTAACAGATGGCGTCGAAGGCTCAATAACAACAAACGGCAACTTAATTAAACTTCTAAATGTTCTTGTTGTCGAAACCGCTGATGGCACTGGAGTTCTTGTTGGAACGATCGTTAATGATCATCCGACGGAGGACGCGCTACTAGGTGTTGCAATTAACGGTGTTGTTACAAAAATAACCGGAACAAGTACGTTGGCACAGAATTTACCAATCCGCTTTGAGGGCCCAAGTGCAAATGCAAAAGCAGTTGCACCAGCGTTAAACGCAACCGTTGGATCACATGTTTTAGTATCAATGTTTTTTGCACAAGCGGGCGAGATAACAGTCACGGCAATTGTTCGTGATCAAAGTGATGTATACGCTGGAGTTACTGCTTAAAGTTTTATTTTTTACCTTGGTTGGCAACTGCAGTAATTGCCGCCTTTGCCGCAGCTGGATCTAAATACTCTCCGCCTTTTACGACAGGTGTGAAATCTGCGTTGAGCTGATAATACAAAGGGATTCCGGTTGGAATATTCAGTCCTGCAATATCGGCATCACTTATTCCATCAAGATGCTTCACTAGCGCTCGAAGTGAATTACCGTGTGCAGTTACTAAAACTCGCTTACCAGTCTTTAAATCCGGAACAATTGATTCATGCCAATACGGCAGCATTCGATCAATAACATCTTTTAGGCACTCGGTTTTCGGTGGAGCAATATCGGCATACCGTGGATCACCGCTCTGTGAAAATTCATTGCTATCGTCGATCGGAGGTGGAGGAACATCAAATGATCGACGCCATAATTGGAACTGCTCCTCGCCATATTGCGCCAAAGTCTGTGCCTTGTCCTTGCCCTGCAAAGCCCCATAGTGACGCTCATTTAATCGCCATGATCTCCGGACTGGAATCCAGTCGCGTTCGCAGGCATTAAGAGCAATTTGTGATGTATGAATTGCGCGACGCAGCAACGAAGTATGAAGCAGGTCAGGAAGTAGAGCTCTCTCGGCAAGTAGTTGGCCACCGCGCTGTGCCTCGAGTTCACCTTTGGCAGATAAGCGGACATCGACCCAGCCAGTGAAAAGATTCTTGGCATTCCACTCGGATTCACCGTGGCGCAAGAGGATTAGTTCGAAAGTGCTCATGGCTACATCCTAAACCAGATGCTTGAAAGCCTCTAAATTTGATAGCGACTCACCCCGCGAGAGGCGCCAAGCCCATTCTCGACGAATTGCATTAGCAAAACCGAGCTCGAGTAATGGATTAAATGATGAATCCGAAACTTGCAGGACTGAACCGACTAGGCGATCAATCTCTTGGTCTGTTACTGCTGCTAGCGGTAAGCGCCCAACTAAGAAAATATCCCTGACCTCATTAATTGCAAAGGCAATGCCAAATAACGATGCGTTTTTAGCTAAACACCAGGCGTGTACATCCGCTTCATTTTCATCTGGTTTACGAATAACAAAAGCATTAATGCTTAAGGAATGGGTCCCAACGATGAGTGCGCAGTGGGTCTGCAACTTCTTTTCACCCGGAAGAGTTATCAGAAATGTATCGGTATTTTTCTGTTCGAACTCTAAATCATGTGAATCTAAAAACTCTTCAATAATTATTCGTGGATCAATTCCAGCCATTAATGTCCTGAAATTTTCGCGGCGGCATTGCTCTCTGTAATTACTTGATCGTAAATATCTAACGTACCTCGGGCGGTAGCGTCCCAGCCAAAGTGAGATGCATGCTCAATCGCTCCAACTGACAGTAGTACGCGGCGCTGAGGTTCTTGAAGTAATCGCGCGATAACAGATGACCAAGCTTTAGGATCGTGACCATCGACTAATACGCCTGAAATTCCATCGGCAACGGCCGTGCGCAAACCACCAACGGCAGTGGCAATAACTGGGGTTCCGCAAGCTTGAGCTTCAAGTGCAACCAGACCAAAACTTTCAGAATAACTAGGGACGCATACTAAATCTGCGGCGCGATACCACTGTGCTAAATCTGCACGGGGAACGGGTGGTGCAAAATGCACAACGTCATCAATTCCAAGCCACGTCGCTAACTCTTTTAGGCGTTCAACTTCTTCCGTATTAGCACCGGATGCACCACCAATGATGTTGACGATTAACTTTGGACGCATAAGCGGTGAGTGCTTTACAAGTTCAGATGCCGCACGAATTAAAACCTCTGGGCCTTTGTGGGGTTGAATGCGACCGACAAAAGTAACAATCAGTGCATCTTCGGGCGAGCCGATAAATTCGCGAGCTGCTTTACGCCCAGTACCAGGGGTGAATGTGTACAAATCAACGCCTGGGTTAACAACATGAACGGTATCTGGGCAAGCATCATATAAAGAGACAAGACTGGCGGCCTCTGAGTCGGTATTAGCAATGAGCGCTTGCGCAGCAGCTGCAATTTGGGTTTCACCTTGAACGCGAATCATGGGCTCTGGTGTTTCACCTTCGGCAAGATTTAAATTCTTAACACGGGCCATAGTGTGCATCGTATGAATCAGCGGAATTCCCAGCTGAGCGGCAGCAGGCATGGCCACTTTTCCGGAGATCCAATAATGTGAATGAATCGCATCATACTTTTCATTTTTAATGATCCGCAGAAACTCTTTGGAAAGACCCACAATATGTATTGGCAGTTGTTCTTTAGTTAAGCTTCCATGTCCACAATCAAAGTAACGGACGCGCACACCTTTAGATATTTCAACGATATCTGGTGAAATTGTTTCGGTCCGACGGGTGAAGATATCGACTTCAACGCCCATCGCCGCCATACGCTGAGCCGATTCGAGAACATAAATGTTCATGCCGCCTGCATCACCAATTCCTGGTTGATCCAATGGGGATGTATGCACCATTACGGTTGCAATGCGGCCGTTCATTCCCTAAGGGTACGACTTGTTAGAAGGTTGCGCGAATGGACCCGACAACTTGATCGCCCCCGTAGACCTTTTCTACTGTCTCGGTTGCACCGACTCCTAGAAGTTTGAGCCCTGCGAGCGAAAGGGCTACACGCGGGCGCATTCCGCCATCATTTACTTTATAGGCAAAAGTTCGGCCGTCGGGAACCGATGCGACCATTATCGATTCTGCGCCACTCTTCATAAATACGCCTGGATGCTTTTGCATGAGAGAAGTTGTCATCCGACCAGGCCCAGCCACCATCTCCGGAAAAGTTCGACATGCTTCGACTACTTGCTTGTGAACTGGATCAGTAGAGATTGTTAGACCTCTAATTGCGCGCGCCA
>CAILBF010000008.1 GCA_903832395.1 uncultured Actinomycetes bacterium
AAATCTCTTTCTCAGTACCAGAAATGCAACCTCGGCCCGAATCAAAACCACAGCGCTTCAACACCTGACCAAGACCTACGAGAACTTCTGCGCCGATGAGATATTTCTTTAACTCTACCGACTGGGACACGTCAGATTCTTATCCATATGCCGATGGATCGAGATTCATTTTCTATGTCACTGGAGATTATTTAATTCCACATGGGGGATACAACTTGGCTTTAGCGGATTTGAAAACTCATACCCGCTACAGTATTGATGAGTGGTTTAAGAACAAGGGCGGCAAAGACATTAATTCAGATGTGCAAGAGTTGGGTCCAGCATGGACCCCAGTGCGACTTAATTCGAAATAAGTAAGGCCAGCATTTCCTGGTTAGCGTAGCCCCAGCCGCATAAGGTATTAGCGGTGGCCCCAAAACTGACCTCTTACATCCCTACCAATTAGCCCGATAGTCTTGCCCGCATGAATAGTTCTGCTCGAATTCTCCATGCGGCAACGGGTACAAATTTAACGGCCAAGGGCTGGGCGCAAGAGGCTGCGATTCGTATGTTGCACAACAACCTAGATCCAGCCGTCGCAGAACATCCCGAGAACTTAGTTGTCTACGGGGGAACTGGCAAAGCTGCGCGCAACTGGCCCTCTTTTGATGCAATCGTTAAGAGCCTTACTAACTTAAAAGATGATGAGACGTTATTAGTTCAATCGGGAAAACCCGTTGGAGTATTTCAAACACATGAGTGGGCACCGCGAGTATTAATCGCCAACTCAAACCTCGTTGGAGATTGGGCGAACTGGCCAGAGTTTCGCCGCTTAGAGCATTTAGGTTTAACAATGTATGGACAGATGACGGCAGGATCGTGGATCTACATTGGAACCCAAGGAATTTTGCAGGGAACGTATGAAACTTTTGCAGCTGTTGCACAGAAACGTTTCAAAGGCACGTTGCAGGGCACACTGACTTTAACTGGTGGATGTGGCGGAATGGGTGGTGCGCAACCACTTGCAGTGACAATGAACGGCGGAGTGTGTTTAATTATCGATGTCGATAAATCCCGCTTAGAAAAAAGGATTCAAACTCGCTACTTAGATGAGATCGCAGATGGCGTCGATGATGCAATTGAGCGCGTACTAAAAGCTAAATCTCTTGGTCTTCCACTATCGGTCGGCTTAGTTGGAAATGCTGCCGAACTTTTCCCACTTCTACTCTCAATGGATGTTCCGATTGATATCGTCACTGATCAAACCTCGGCCCACGATCCATTCTCATATATTCCAATCGGTGTTGATGTTCATGAAGCAGCACAGATGGCCAAAGATGACCCAGTCGATTTCACTAAGCGTTCTCAAAGTTCAATGGCAAAACATGTTGAAGCCATGGTCGGCTTTATGGATAAAGGCGCCGAAGTTTTTGATTACGGTAATTCGATTCGTGATGAGGCCCGTCAAGGTGGTTACACGCGCGCCTTTGCTTTCCCTGGTTTCGTGCCGGCCTACATTCGTCCGCTATTTTGCGAAGGTAAAGGCCCATTTCGTTGGGTGGCCCTATCCGGTGATCCCAAAGATATTTATCGCACCGACAAAGCCGTCTTAGATTTATTTCCAGAGAATGAAGGTCTACATCGCTGGATAACTATGGCGCAGGAGAAAGTGGCTTTCCAAGGTCTGCCAGCTCGAATCTGTTGGCTGGGCTACGGAGAGCGCGATAAAGCAGGCCTTGCCTTCAACGATTTAGTCGCACGCGGAGAAGTCTCGGCCCCAATTGTTATCGGCCGCGACCACTTGGATTGTGGCTCTGTTGCCTCTCCATATCGCGAAACCGAAGCGATGATAGATGGATCCGATGCCATTGCCGACTGGCCACTATTAAATGCAATGGTCAATATTTCATCCGGTGCATCGTGGGTATCCATTCATCACGGTGGAGGCGTTGGCATGGGTCGTTCAATTCATGCTGGTCAAGTCTCGATCGCTGATGGTACAAAGCTCGCGGCACAAAAATTAGCGCGTGTATTAACTAACGATCCTGGCATGGGAGTAATTCGCCATGCGGATGCCGGATATGAAGGCGCCATCGATACTGCGAAGACGCGCCATGTGCATGTTCCAATGTTAGATATTGAATAATGACAAGCACACTGATTTCAAATATTGGACAGTTAGTTACAAATGATCCGAGCCACGATGGAACCAAATTAGGCCTGATAAAAGATGCAGCGCTATTAATTGAAGATGGCGTCATTGCATGGGCTGGATCTAATGCCGATGCACCAACACACCACATTAAAAAAACCATCGATGCCGAAGGCAAATGCGTTCTACCGGGCTATGTTGATAGCCATACGCACATGATGTTTGCGGGAGATCGCAGTAATGAGTTTCGTGCACGGATGCTGGGGGAGAGTTACTCGGCCGGTGGAATCGCATCAACAGTTGAAAAAACGCGTAAGGCTAGTAATGCACTTTTACTCTCGCACGCTAAATTTCTTGTAGCCGAAGCTAATGCAGGCGGCACAACGACCGTTGAAATTAAATCCGGTTATGGACTTACCGTTAATGATGAGCGCCGATCCCTTGAAATCGCCAGCACAATTAGCGATGAGACGACCTTTCTTGGCGCCCATGTTGTGCCGATTGAATATAAGGACTCTCCGAAAGATTATGTAGATTTAGTATGCGGGCCGATGTTGGATGCAGTGCAACCATTTGCTAAGTGGATCGACGTATTTTGCGACAAAGGCGCATTCGCCGTTGATGATGCACGCAGAATTTTAAAAGCTGGAATCGCTAAAGGTTTATTGCCACGTATCCATGCAAATCAATTACAAGAGGGGCAAGGCATTCTTTTAGGCGTCGAACTCGATGCCGCTTCGGTCGATCATGTTTCGCATGTGAGTGAGAAAGATATTCGAGCACTATCGACTTCAAAGACCGTTGCAACGTTATTGCCGGGGGCTGAGTTTTCAACGCGATCGGCATATCCAGATGTACGCCCACTGCTTGAGGCCAGCATCACTGTGGCCCTTGCATCGGATTGCAATCCTGGTTCTTCTTACACAACGAGCATGGCCTTCATCATCGCCGTTGCCGTGCGAGAGATGCACTTTTCTCCAGAGCAGGCGATCTGGTCGGCTACTAGAGGCGGAGCAAAGGCGCTGCGTCGCGACGATATAGGCCATCTAGTTGAGGGCGCATGCGCAGATTTTCAAATTCTTAACGCACCTTCTTATATTCACTTGGCATATCGCCCCGGTGTTAACTTAGTAGAACAGGTTTGGCGCAATGGCCTCCAACTCATCTAAAACAATTACGCTCTCGACTTCGGGCG
>CAILBF010000009.1 GCA_903832395.1 uncultured Actinomycetes bacterium
AGCAAGTCATATCCTGTCCCAAGAATTTTCTACACCTAAAGATATCGCTTGGGCCTGGGTTACCTTACTCATGTCGCAAGAAGAAGAGAGGCGCGATAGCGAAGAAAAACGCTATAGCCGTATTGCAGAATTTGAAGCTTGGATATTAGGATTGGATCTTCCTCGTGACCCTAAAAATACTCAGGTCCATACAGTGAGCCCGGAAGCTGTAAAAAATGCCGCTCGAAATGTATTTGAATGGCCCCATGAGTACATCTTTGAAGCGCCATCGAGTCCCAACCATCCGGACGCAAAAGTGACCTATAAAGACACGATCACAAAGCCTATTTTGGACGCGCTTAAAGATGCAAACGGATCTGATGACCGCGCTGTATTGATGGCGATTCTTGAGGGCTATGCAAAAGAGGGTAGAGAACCTTTTGCAAGCATTACCGCAGAGGGCATTGAATGGAAGGGTAGCAATTGGTCTGAGGGCGATAAATACAACCTTCTCACTCTCAAGAGTTTGAATAATCGTCTGGCTAATTTGCGCAAAAAGGAAGTGATTTAACCTTTATCAATTACCTGCTGTAAGTAGGAAAAGAAAAACCACCTGAAATGAACTGATAGCAAAAAGGTGGTTTTTTACATAGAGTAGTCAGGTTTAATTTTTAATGCGCTGCTCGATCCAGGATCCTAAAATATCAGCGATCTGGACGCTATTGCTATCTTGCATAATCATGTGGGAATTACCAGTAATTTGTATCCACCATCACGAAGTGACTTAACAAATGCGCCTGCATCAATATCGTAACCAGCGTAAATAACAACGTTGGCCTTTGAAGCAAGAACCTTTGCAGTAGTTGGTGACCAGTCAGTTCCAGGAGTTGGAAGGATGTGATCTGTTCCAACTGTTGTGACCTTAATCTTTGTAAGACCTGAAGCTGTGTACTGTGCAAGACCTGCACCGTATGGAGACTGGTCATCTACTAGATAGACAGCAGGTGATGTAACACCCTTAGTCGCATAGCGGGCTAGAGCTGGACCTTGAACGCTGTCGTTACCAACAACGCGGTGGAACACTGGTCCACCAAAATCAGGTGCCTGTGGTGTAGTTAAAGTTACGCGTGATGCGGATGGGGAAACCATTGTTAGCCCAGCTGCGATGTAGAACGGGAATGAGTTCTCTGAAGCACCTGAGTAAGCAGATCCGATAAGACCGATAACCGCTTTGTTCTTAGCAACGCCAGGAGCAACAACTGCTGCCTTTGAGCCTGCACCCTCATCATCAACCTGGATGTATTTAACAGTTACTGCAGGCTTTGATGCATTGTAAATTGAAAGTGCATACTTGAAACCTGCAAGCTCATCTTGGCCAGCTTGTGCAGCTTCACCAGTTAATGGACCTTGGAATGCAATTGTGACTGACTTTGCTGCGGCTTGAGCAGAAGTCGCCGTAAGCGTTCCTAGTGCAAGGAACGCGGCAGCGGCAACGCCAAGAACGCGAGTTGTGTTCTTATTCATGTTGACCTCTCATAATCTTTTCGTCCCGGGACAGGGAGACCGAAAGAGTAACGTCAAGATAAGGAGTAAACAAGGCGAATTCAAGCGTGGAATGTTTCAATTTCGTTATAAAACTGAGGTGTTTACAGAAAAGCGTTATCCCTAGTCCAGCGGGACGGCATCTGGGCTTATGACGGCCTGGGCCACAGCCTTCATGCTCATTCGTCGATCCATGGCAGCCCGTTGAATCCATGAAAAAGCATCGGGCTCAGTCAAGTTGAGCGCTTTCATTAAAATTCCCTTGGCTCGATCGATTAATTTTCGAGTTTCAAGGCGCTCATGTAAATCGGCGACCTCTTCGGAGAGGGAGCGCATCTGAAGGTGCCGGCTAATTGCAATCTCAATGGCCGGAATTAAATCCCCAATTGTAAATGGCTTAACAACATAGGCCATCACGCCTGCATCGCGAGCACGATCGATCAGCTCCTTCTGAGAGAAAGCCGTGAGCATTAAGACTGGAGCTATATTAATTATCTTCTCTGCCGCTGAAATCCCATCTAATACCGGCATTTTCACATCCAAAATTGCAATATCTGGTTTGTGTAGATTAGCTAAATCAATTGCCTCTTGACCGTTAGTCGCCTCGGCTACAACTTCGTATCCGGCACCTTGGAGCATTTCAACAAGATCCATACGGATCAACGCCTCATCTTCGGCAACGAGAATACGAATCACTGCGATTCATCCTTCCGGGATGTAAAGAAAATTCTTAGCGTGCCCCGAGTCGGATTCGAACCGACACTGTGCAGTGTTTGAGACTGCCCTCTCTACCGTTGGAGTACCGAGGCTTTACTGGCAAATCTTAGCGGTAGGCAGG
>CAILBF010000010.1 GCA_903832395.1 uncultured Actinomycetes bacterium
CATTAATTATTGTTGCAAATGCTTGATACACAGCCTGCTTGCCACCGTTAGTTACTAAGACTTGATCGGTAGTAATTTCATAATTGGAATCGCGCTTAGTTTTAGCAACGATTGCATCGCGAAGATCTGGCAATCCCGGAGTTGGCGTATAGCGGTGGTTAGCAACAACACGTGTTGCTGCAGCTGCAGCTTCAACAATGTAGTCAGGAGTTGGAAAATCAGGCTCACCTGCACCGAAACCAATGACGGGGCGCCCCTGCGCTTTTAGGGCTTTGGCCTTGGCATCAACGGCCAATGTGGCAGATTCGGCAATTGCCGCGATTCGAGAGGATATTCGTGAACTCATGGCCCCAGTCTGCCGTACTCCAGAAGCGAGTTAGACCTAAGGCCCTCCTAACCTCTACACTTCAACGCTCACGAGGGTTTGCTTTTCCCTATGGTTTTGCCATGCCCCCGTGCGAAGGGCAGTAGCTCAATTGGCTAGAGTTGCCGTCTCCAAAGCGGCCGGTTGGGGGTTCGAGTCCCTCCTGCCCTGCAAGTAGTACGCGTAAGAAATTAGTGAAGTATGGAAAGGAAACTGACGATGACAGAGTCACCTGAACAAGTAACCGAGAAACTCGGTCTATTTGCGCGCGTCGGCCTTTTCTACCGCCAAGTTGTAAGTGAATTAACGAAGGTTGTTTGGCCAACCCGTAATCAATTAACGACCTACACGGCCGTTGTTTTGGTTTTCGTATCGTTCATCATTGCAGTTGTCTCACTTCTCGATCTTGTACTAACAAAGATCGTCTTCTGGGTATTTGGATAAGGTGAGAGAGATAATGACTGAAGAACTAAACACTGAGACGCAAAAACTCGATGCATTTGAGGCAGCCCTTGCCGCCTCGGCAACAGAGATTGCAACTCCAGCAGCAGAAGAAGTTGCTGCTGAACCAACCATGTCTAACGAGCCCGAGCTTGCGCTCGCATCGGATGAAGATGGCGATATCGAATCTGATGAGAATGATCCAAATGCAGAGTTCCGTCGTACATTGCGAACAGCTTTGGGCGATTGGTATGTAGTTCACTCATACGCTGGGTATGAAAAGAAAGTTAAGGGCAACCTTCAAACTCGTATTCAATCGTTAAATATGGAGGATTACATCTTCCAGATTGAAGTTCCTGAAGAAGAGGTAAAAGAGCTCAAGAATGGCGCTTTCAAAATGGTTAAGCGCAACATCTACCCTGGTTATGTTTTAGTACGTATGGATTTAACGGATGAATCATGGTCTGCCGTTCGTAACACTCCTGGAGTTACAGGTTTCGTTGGAAACGCACATCACCCAAGTCCGTTGAGCATGGATGAAGTTGAAAAGATTTTGGCACCACGTCCAGTTAAGAAATCAGATAAGGCCGATATCCGACTCATCGACTTTGAAGTTGGCGAGTCAGTAACTGTTATGGATGGTCCATTTGCAACGCTTCCAGCAACAATCTCCGAAATCATGCCAGAGCAGGCCCGATTGAAGGTTCTTGTTTCAATCTTCGGTCGTGAAACACCAGTAGAGCTCTCATTCGCCCAAGTACAAAAGATTTAATTTCACCTAGATAACGAAAAAGAAAAAAGAGGACAAGAAATGGCACCAAAGAAGAAGGCAACCGGCTTCATCAAGTTGCAGATCCAGGCTGGCGCAGCAACACCTGCTCCTCCAGTAGGTCCTGCCCTTGGCCAGCACGGTGTCAACATCATGGAGTTCGTTAAGGCATACAACGCTGCAACTGAATCTCAAAAGGGTCAGATCATTCCAGTAGAGATCACTGTCTACGAAGATCGCTCTTTCACACTCATCCTCAAGACTCCTCCAGCTTCACGTTTAATTCTAAAAGCTGCTGGTGTTGAAAAAGGCTCTGCAGTTCCACACAAGACCAAGGTCGCTAACATCACCATGGCTCAAGTAACTGAAATTGCAAAGGTAAAGATGGATGACCTAAATGCAAATGACATGGCTGCTGCACAACGCATCATCGCCGGTACTGCACGTTCAATGGGTATCACAACTAACGGATAAACAATTTTTCTTTCTCACCGCGAGAGAGAAATGTGGGAGGACCTCGCTGGTCCGCTAACCACAACCCTTATAAGAAGAGGAATGAAATGAAGCGCTCAAAGAAATATAACGAGGCCGCGGCTAAGGTAACTAAAGATCACCTTTACACCCCACTCGAAGCAGTAACACTTGCTAAGGAAACTTCAACAGTTAAGTACAACGCATCGATTGAGGTTGCGTTAGTTCTTGGTGTTGATCCAAAGAAAGCCGATCAAGCGATCCGCTCAACAGTTAACTTGCCACACGGCACAGGTAAGACTGCACGCGTTCTAGTTTTTGCTAACGGTGACAAGGCCGATGCTGCTCGTGCAGCAGGTGCTGACATTGTTGGTGGAGATGAACTAATCGAAGAGGTTGCAAAGGGCCGTCTAGATTACGACGCAGTTGTTTCAACACCAGATCTCATGGGTAAGGTCGGTCGCCTAGGAAAGGTTCTTGGACCTCGTGGCTTGATGCCAAACCCAAAGACTGGAACTGTTACAACCGATGTTGCAAAGGCAGTTACAGATATCAAGGGCGGAAAGATCGAGTTCCGCGTTGATAAGAACTCTAACCTTCACTTCCTAATCGGCAAGGCTTCATTTACTGCCGAGCAGCTTGCAGAGAACTACGCAGCAGCGATGGAAGAAGTAATGCGTGCAAAGCCAAACTCTTCAAAGGGTCGCTATATCCAAAAGGCAGTTATCTCAACAACGATGGGACCTGGAATCGCAGTTGATCCAAACCTCATCCGTGAGCCTGCATCTAACTAACTCTTAAAGAAAAACCGGCTCCTTCGCTTTCCCTGTTCGGCTTATAGTGAGGGTGCTTGTGGCGCATTTAGGTGCTTATCTGAATGCGAATAAATGACTAAACCCGGCTCTTCCTTAATAGGTGGGCCGGGTTTTGTATTAACGTTGGGTCAATTCCCTGATTGGGAAAAGTTAGTTTATCTAAGAATTCCTATAGCAGCCTTAACTATTTCAGCAGCAGCCTTTTCGGCCCTGTGGCGCTCCACCTCATCTGAGAGTACGTGGCTATAACCGGCACCACTTTTCAAATTTAGAAGTGTGTCGAGATGATTAGCACTTACAGAGTCGACGCTTCGCAGCAAAGCGACCGCGGATTTATGATTAGGCCCGGACGAATGTCTCCCTAATTTGGAGCAACAAATAACATCAGATGCTGCTATGCCCGCATACACACAGTTGGTTATAAAAGCATCATGTAGTTCAAGATCGCCATTACTAAGAGCGATTAGACCTGCTGCCTTTAAGTAGGACTTTGCCTTCGCTAACCTTCCGGCGAGCATCTCCGGCGAGCACTCTTTTACACTTCTATCATTCGCCATTGTTATGCACCCACGTTGGTACGTAAAGTCTGAAGATAATCATTGGGTCCATAGACCACTACGCCTTCATCGATTATGGAGTAAATAACATCGTATTTAACAGACAACTCCTTTTTGATTTCTTCATTACCCACCTCAAAAACTTGGACAGAATTCCCTGTCCACCGCTCAACTTTCAGAGCGAAATTAGTTATTTGATCGCGCCAAGCCAAAGTCTCAAAATCGATTTCTGGAGACCTTGAGACAAATATGTCTATGTCACTCTCTTGGGTCATGTCTTTTCTGATAGCGGACCCGAATAAAGCCACACATTCTGGAAGCAAAACCCAGGACGCTATTTCCTTGCTCAGCTGGTTATAAAATTCTGCCCTGACGTTTGCGGCGGCGACTATGTAACTAGCTAAAAGATGCTCTCGATTTAGCTTGTAAAGGCTTGAGCTCCCAGCTGCCTCTGTAGTCACAAGACCTTGCACTGCTAGCTTTATGAGCACATTAGCGACGCCTTTCTGGGAATTTTTCCCGATGACCCTATGAATCTGCCGCCCAGTAAATGCGGACTCCGCACCAGCCAAGACCGTCAACACATCACCCTCGAGCGTTGGGATTAAACTTGTAAGCGGTTTGCTCAGATTCATGTTTCCTCCAATGCTTAAGTGAGAACTATAATACTCATGTGAGAACTATAATACTCATGTGAGAACTATAGTGCTCACTCCTGACAATCTGTCAAGTAGGTGGCTGGTCCAAATTAGGCATATGAAGCCAAAATTCCTGAGCCTGGTTTTGAGGCTGATCTCTATAGGGGTAAATCCTAAAAGGGATAACTTGGAGCAACGGTCATCCAACAAAACGAGAGCTTTGGGTTCATCCAGCTGCCTGACATTGGGTAGGTAGGTGCAGACTTACCGGCACGCTTAAATGGCCACCCGCTCAACCCTGAGCAAAGTCACCAAAAGTCGTATTCCTGGTCTTGGTGAACAACACCGTAGGAACATAGTTGCAAGGCGCCATACGTTTCGCACCGCCTCACGCACCAACGACGATGACGAAGAACTGTTTTGTCATTGCACCTAAAACTGCGCTACCGCATCATCACTATAAGCCGAACAGGTCGCTTTCGAGGGGGCCGGTTTTTACGCTCGATTTGACCGGCCAAGGCACCTCGCCTTAGCCTTACGCCATAACCAAAGACCGCAGGTCTGGATTAACCGCAAGGTTTATCCATTAAATGAGGAAATCTCAACCCGCGTAGGTGTTCACATTAATCCGTGCGCGCTTACGCGTCACGGATTTTTTATTTCCCTGATGTCGCTAAGTACCAGGAAAGGTGAACCGAATGGCTCGCCCAGATAAAGAAAAAGCAGTTGCAGAGTTAACGGAAGATTTCCGTACAGCTACTGCAACAATCCTCACCGAGTATCGCGGACTATCCGTGACTTCGATGAAGCAACTTCGCCGTGCACTTGGTGAAACAACTAAGTACTCAGTAGTGAAGAACACTCTTACAAAGATTGCAGCAAAAGATGCCGGCGTAGATCTTTCACCAGATCTTCTTGTTGGACCATCTGCAGTTGCTTTCATCAAGGGTGATGCAATTGACGCGGCTAAGAGCCTGCGCGATTTCGCTAAAGAGAATCCATTTCTTGTAATCAAGGGTGGAATCTACGAAGGCAAAGCAGTCACCAAAGAAGAGCTCATGCAACTTGCAAATCTTGAATCTCGTGAGGTTCTACTTGCAAAGCTTGCTGGCGCTATGAAGGGATCGCTTGCTAAGGCGGCTCGTGTATTCGATGCTCTCCGTATCAAGCTTGAAATGTCCGAAGGTTCAACAAATACTGAGGTATCCGAGGTTCCAGCTCAAGCTGTGATTACTGAAGATGTCGTAGTAACCGAAGAGGCAGTAGTAGAAGCACCAGAAGTTGTTGCTGAAGTTGCCGATGCAACCGAAGCAGTTGTCGAAGAAGTAACCCCAGAATCAGAAGAGAAGGAATAACGAAAATGGCAAAGCTCAATACAGAAGACCTATTGGCACAGTTTAAAGAAATGACATTGGTCGAGCTCTCAGAGTTCGTTAAGTCATTCGAAACTGAATTCGATGTTACAGCCGCTGCTCCAGTAGCAGCTGCAGCAGCAGGTGGCGCAGCCGCAGGCGGAGCAGAAGCAGCACAAGACGAGTTCACAGTTGTACTCGAAGAAGCTGGTTCAGCAAAGATTGCAGTTATCAAGGAAGTTCGCGGACTTAACTCAAGCCTTGGCTTGAAAGAAGCGAAGGATCTTGTAGATGCATGTCCATCAGTTCTCCTAGAGAAAGTAAACAAGGAGACAGCAGATAAGGCAAAGGCAGCACTAGAGGCAGCTGGCGCAAAGGTTACAATCAAGTAATTTCGTATTAAACACTAAGGCCTTCGAACCATTGGTTCGAAGGCCTTAGCTTTGTCGTAACTTCAAATGACGGGGGCTATAACCAAGTCATACCCGAGGCTGACGAATAAACTCCGACATACTTTTAACTCAAAATTCTTTAAGTTAAGCCCGTGACGTGTTGACCGACTCGAATCTCTGTTCCCCAATCCCCATCTCGTCTGATGTTTATCCAATATTGCTACTGGCCAAGAACTGTTTACTGATCCGAACCCTAACTACCTAAATTGCTCCAGATAATTAAGATAATCAATTGATACTCCTTCTGATTTTCGCTGTCAATGAAAAATAATTGATTTTTTAGAATTGAGGGGAAGCCCCACAGCGTTACTAATCCCAGTCAATTAAAATAAGTTCTGCGGAGACCACAATAAAAAAGGGGTAGAAAAATGAATTCTTTGGCCGTTGTAGCTATAAGCCAAGATGAGTGCCGAATCTTTACCGATGGCTTAACCCCTTCAGCCAAACCACTACGAATTCATCCGCCCGTTCATTCTGGAAAAAAGAAGTATGAAAATGTTCGCGATGGCCAGACTCACAGAGGTCATGACGTGGATAAATTTGCCCATGAGTATCTGGAAGAGATTGCCAGCGCGCTTGCAGAGGCTAGAAAAATCCTTGTCATTGCCCATGGCACCGGAAAATCAAATGGCTTCGAGGCTTTGAGCGAGCACCTTAAGAAGCACCAGCCGCTCATCGAAAAGAGGGTGGTCGGCAATATTGAGGCCGATTTGTCGCATATGAGCGATCCCCAGCTTCTTGCCCAGGGCCGGGATTGGCTTACGGCCCATTCAGCCTTTCTGGGGTAACCCTCCACAATTTTCTCAGAATTCGAAGACAAATCCCGCCTTTAGAGGTATAAGCGCTCGGTTGGACAGGATTGGGGTGAGCGCGTTACTCTTCAACCTCACACAAAACACTTACGGTCAGGGCATATAGCGGCTGAGACCTAATAGTTGTGTGTTCCCGCTTTATTGTCTGGAAGGACATCTCTTGGCCGCGACTAAAAAATCATCAGTAGCTCCACGCCGAATCTCTTTCGCAAAGATCCGCGAACCTCTCGAAGTTCCTAACTTATTAGCGTTGCAAGTTGAAAGCGTTGACTGGTTATTGGGTAACGACGCATGGCGTTCACGTATCGCAGCAGTCGATTCTATGAATCGTGGCGAAATCCCTACAACTTCAGGTCTTGAAGAAATCTTTGAAGAGATTTCTCCGATCGAAGATTTCCAGGGAACTATGAGCCTAACTTTCCGCGATCACCGTTTTGAGCCACCTAAGTACTCAATCGATGATTGCAAAGAGCGCGACATGACGTACTCACAGCCGTTATTCGTAACTGCTGAGTTTACAAATAACATCACTGGTGAAATTAAGTCACAGACAGTATTTATGGGTGACTTCCCGGTTATGACAGCTCGCGGAACATTTGTTATTAACGGTACCGAGCGCGTAGTTGTTTCTCAGATTGTTCGCTCACCTGGTGTTTATTTTGAAAAGATTATTGAAAAGACATCTGACAAAGATGTATTTACTTCAAAGGTTATTCCAAGCCGCGGTGCTTGGCTTGAGTTTGAAGTTGATAAGAAGGATCTTGTTGGTGTTCGCATCGACCGCAAGCGTAAGCAATCAGTAACTGTCTTCCTAAAGGCACTTGGTTGGAGCGAAGAGCAGATTCGTGAAGAATTTGGTGAGTTCGCATCAATGATGGCAACGCTTGAAAAAGATACAGTTCATACTCAAGATGAAGCTCTGCTAGATATTTATCGCAAGCTACGTCCAGGTGAGCCTCCAACTAAGGAAGCTGCTCAGAACTTAATCGAAAACCTTTACTTCAACCCTAAGCGTTATGACTTGGCTAAGGTCGGTCGCTTTAAGGTTAACAAGAAGCTCGGTTTAGATCTTGAACTTAAAGCTTCACTACTTACTATTTCTGACATCGTTGCAACACTTCGCTACTTAGTTCTTCTACACCGTGGCGATTTGTTGATGGATTACGGCCGCGAAGTTCGCGTAGAAAAGGACGATATCGATCACTTCGGTAACCGTCGTCTACGTACTGTCGGTGAGCTCATTCAGAACCAGGTTCGCATCGGTCTCTCACGTATGGAGCGCGTAGTTCGCGAACGTATGACAACTCAAGATGTCGAGGCAATTACACCTCAAACATTGATCAATATTCGTCCAGTAGTTGCATCGATTAAGGAGTTCTTCGGAACTTCTCAGTTGTCACAGTTCATGGATCAAACCAACCCACTATCTGGTTTAACTCACAAGCGCCGTCTTTCAGCGCTCGGACCTGGAGGTCTCTCACGTGATCGCGCGGGCTTTGAAGTTCGTGACGTTCACCCTTCTCACTACGGCCGCATGTGTCCAATTGAAACTCCTGAAGGACCAAACATTGGTCTTATCGGTTCACTTGCAACATATGGTCGCGTCACTGCATTTGGTTTTATCGAGACTCCTTACCGTAAGGTTTCAAAGGGTCGCGTAACTGATCAAGTTGATTACTTAACTGCTGATGAAGAAGATGAACACATCATCGCGCAGGCGAATGCTCCATTAACTGATGACAATCACTTTGCAGAAGCACGCGTACTTGTACGTCGTCGTGGTGGCGAAGTTGAATACATCCCAGCTGATGAAGTTGATTACATGGACGTCTCACCGCGCCAAATGGTTTCTGTTGCAACTGCAATGATTCCATTCCTTGAGCACGATGATGCTAACCGTGCGTTGATGGGCTCTAACATGATGCGCCAGTCAGTTCCACTTATGCGTGCAGAAGCACCATTGATTGGTACTGGTATGGAGTTCCGTGCAGCTGTTGATGCAGGTGATGTCGTTGTTGCTACTAAGGCCGGCATTGTCACTGAAGTATCTGCCGAAGAAGTAAAAGTCATGGCCGATGATTCAACGTATCAAACATATTCACTTCATAAGTTCACACGCTCTAACCAAGGAACGTCGTACAACCAGAAGGTTGTTGTCTCTGAAGGTCAGCGTCTAGAAGTTGGCTCAGTAATCGCCGATGGTCCTTGCACCGATATGGGTGAAATGGCACTTGGAAAGAACTTGCTCGTGGCATTTATGTCATGGGAAGGCCACAACTACGAAGATGCGATTATCTTGTCGCAACGTTTGGTTCAAGACGATGTCTTGACATCAATTCACATTGAAGAGTACGAAGTTGATGCTCGCG
>CAILBF010000011.1 GCA_903832395.1 uncultured Actinomycetes bacterium
GAGAGATTTTGTAACTCCACTCGAAATCGCTGGCGCACTCAATAGTGAAGTTGGTGGCGCAAATCCTGCAGAAGCTAAATCTCTATCGGTCTTCATGGTCATTGTCGTAGTTTTTGCGATGGGTTTATATGCTTTGCTTCGCCGTCGAGTTAGCAAGTGGGAACAGCGTCGATGAAGAAATCCATAGCCGTTAAAATCTGGCGATATGCAATTATCTTTGTTGTTGCCTTCTACCTATTAACGCCACTGGCTGCGATGTTAGATTTCTCTACTAAATCCATGTCACTCCTCTCTCCTGGAAGATCATTAGATTCTTGGCGAGCAATAGCAACACAGCCTGATTTAACGCTCGCAATTACGCGTTCCCTTATCACTGCGGCGATCGTGATGACGGTCATTCTCTTCCTGATTGTGCCAACAGCTATTTGGGTGCATCTGAAACTTCCGATACTCCGACGCCCATTCGAGTTGTTATGCCTATTGCCTCTGGCGATTCCAGCTATCGTCATTGTTGTCGGAGTTGCACCGCTGTATCGATGGATTTCAATTCATTTGACTGAGTCGCCGATAACTCTGGCAGGTGTTTACTCGATGTTAATTTTGCCGTATACCTACCGCTCTCTTTCGGCCGCCCTTGATGCCGTTGACATTCATACTCTAGCCGAGGCCGCTAGAACTCTCGGAGCAACAATTCCACGCGTAATTTTTGGAATCATTATGCCAACAATTAGGACCGGAATTATTAACGGCTCGTTTATTGCAATTGCCCTAGTTCTTGGCGAATTCACAATCTCTAATATTCTTAACTACAAAACTTTTCAAGTCGTTATCTCTCAAATTGGCTTAAATAATGGAAGTATTGCAGTTGCAGTATCCCTTGCATCATTAATTTTTGTTCTGGCTTTACTTCTAATAATTCCTAACAAAAAACGCCAAGGTGCAGTCCTTGACGTTGACATCGCCTAAGAGAAAAGGACCCATACGTTGAGCTCATCAGCATATGTACAGTTAGTTGATCTTGCTAAGTACTTTGGCAAAGTCAAAGCCCTCGATGGCTTAAGCCTTGACATCGCCGAAGGCGAACTAGTGGCTCTACTTGGTCCCTCAGGTTGCGGTAAAACAACTGCGCTACGTGCCTTAGCTGGTCTGCAAGAATTAGACCGCGGCCAGATGATTGTTGATGGCAAAGATGTTACTTACCAAAATGCTAATAAGCGTGGCATGGGAATGGTTTTTCAGGCTTACTCACTCTTTCCACATATGACTGCACGCGAAAATGTTGAATATGGATTGAAGTTGAAAGCACACAAAACCGCAGGAGATAAGCGCAAAGCCCGATCTACTGAACTTCTAGAGCTCGTCGGTCTTTCTACTCACGTAAATCACTATCCATACCAGCTATCCGGTGGTCAACAGCAACGCGTAGCCCTAGCTCGCGCGCTAGCAATCTCACCAAAGGTTTTACTCCTGGATGAGCCGTTATCTGCACTCGATGCCAAGGTACGTACTCAGTTGCGTGAAGAGATTCGCCGTATTCAGTTAGAGCTCGGCACAACCACTTTGTTTGTAACTCACGATCAAGAAGAGGCGTTGAGTATCGCCGATCGCGTTGGCGTAATGCGCAACGGCAAGTTAGAACAAATCGCAGCCCCTGCAGAAATGTATGACCGCCCAGGTACGGCCTTTGTTGCTGAATTCGTTGGTTTAACTAATCCAATTGCCGGAAAAGTAAGCGGTGGAAGTATTGAAATTCTCGGTGGAGTTGTCAAAACTCTGCCTGGTTCAATTACATCTGGCGCTGGAATCGCACTCATTAGACCAGAAAACATTGATGTAGTTGCTAATAAATCAGGTAATGCAACGGTCTTCTCGGCTAGTTTTCTTGGTGCAACTTGTCGGTTAAGTATTACCCTTAACGATGGTTCACGTATTACTGCTCAATTGCCCAGCTCTGATTCGGTTGGCCTTGGTGCAGGCGCACCAGTTAGCGTTTCACTTCTGGATATGCCAGTTTTCGTTAAGGCTTCGGTCTAATTAATTTAATATTTGTATGGGGCTAACACTCAAGACTTAATTACTATGTCAAGTCGTGTGCTGCCATGCGTGTCAATTAGCGATTTCGATGCTTATGTCATAGCCTAACTAAATGACAACGGAGTCAGCTTTCCAAACTGCGCGCGCGCAATTGCGCACTGCGGTAGATCAATTAGGCCTTTCAGAAAATGACTGGCAAACACTTTCAACACCACGGCGAATTTTAGAAGTAGCCGTTCCCTTGCGACGAGATAACGATAAAGTCGAAATGTATAAGGGATACCGAGTCCAATACTCAACAACACGTGGGCCTTCAAAGGGCGGCGTTCGTTTTCATCCACAGGTAGATCTCGAAGAGACAATCGCCCTTGCCATGTTAATGACATGGAAATGCGCGTTGACTAATCTGCCATTTGGAGGAGCTAAAGGTGGCATTGCAGTTGATGTTGCGACGTTATCTGATCGCGAGAATGAGCGTTTAACCCGTCGATATACATCAGAGATTTTGCCCATCATCGGACCAGAGCGCGATATTCCAGCCCCTGATGTTGGAACGGATGAACGCAACATGGCATGGATGATGGATACCTACTCGGTAAATGCCGGTTTCTCAGTTCCTGGAGTTGTTACTGGCAAGCCAATTGTTCTCGGCGGATCCCTTGGTCGTAACTCTGCCACCGGTGATGGTGTTGCAATCTCAACGCGTCAAGCTTTGGCCGCTCGCGGAATTAATCCTGCTGGCGCAACGGTTGCCATTCAAGGTTTTGGAAAAGTTGGTTACTGGGCCGCGATTGCTTTAGAACATATGGGGTTAAAAGTTATTGCAGTAAGTGATGTCAATGGCGCTGTAACAGGTTTTGAAAATGTATCCAGTCTCTGGGCGCATTTCTTAGAGCACAAGAACCTTGATGCTCCAGGTACCGATCGCCTAACCAATGAGGAGTTACTTCACTTGGAGGTAGATGTACTCATTCCTGCAGCATTGTCGGATTCGATAACAGCTCACACTGCCGGTGGAATAAGGGCAAAAATTGTTGTGGAAGGTGCCAACGCACCAACTTCACCTGAGGGAGATGCGATATTAAATGATAAAGGCATTCTCGTTGTCCCCGATATTTTGGCCAACTCAGGCGGTGTAATTGTTTCCTACTTCGAGTGGGTCCAAGACAAACAGAACTTTGCCTGGGATGCCCAAGAAGTACGGACTAATTTAGATCGTATCTTGCTCAAAGCTTTCAATGAGGTCGAGGAGATGGCTAAGGCCCGCAGCGTCACGTGGCGTGAAGCTGCGCACATGTTAGGTGTTGCGCGCGTGGCAGAGGCGCACCATTTACGCGGGCTCTATCCATAAAAATTGGAACTAAAAAGCGGGCGTGAGAATCTCACGCCCGCTTTTTAATTAATAACTAATTAAGCAACGGCCTTCTTAAGCTTTGTTCCAGCGCTGACCTTGACGCCAGTACGTGCAGGAATCTGCAGAACTGCGCCAGTTTGTGGGTTACGGCCTGAGCGAGCTGCACGGGCAACTGCCTCAATTGAGATAAAGCCAGGAAGTACAAGCTTTTCCTTGCTCTGGAGCATTGAGATAGCAAGGGCTTCAAGAGCCTCAAGCACTGATGACACTGCGCTTTCAGTCTGCTTTGAATCTGAGGCTAGCTTTGCAACGATCTCTTTTTTATTCATTGTTAATTCTCCAGTACTTGGTTGAAGTTAATACAGGCAATCCTGCCAGCAAAGCCCGCCGAATCAGGCTAAACCACGCTAGGTGGCGGGTTATTTCCTCACATTCATCCAATTTTGGGGCAAAATTGCGGCAAAAATCGGCGCGGAAGGAGTTTTTGTTCAGAATAGTTAAACTGATTGAATGCTAACGCGATGGACACGAATGGTTCTACGTCGCAGAGCAATCATCATTTTGGTGTGGCTAACAATCACCGTTGCTGGCGCATTCGCTAGTGCCAATATAGGTCAGCACCTAACCACCTCCCTTGAAGTTCCCGGCAGTCAATCTGCCCTAGCCGATGCGATTCTTTCATCACACTTTGGTGAAAATACTCAAGGAACTTTTAGCGTTGTCTATAGATACAAAACCTCTACTCCTACGCAAATTCAGGGGTACAAAGATGCAATCTCGCAAGCAGCACACATAATTCCAGGGTCAGATGTAACGGTAGAAAAAGCGATTGGTGGCGTCCTATTTGCCAGCGTTACAACTCCCTTAAATCTTTTGCAGGCCGCCTCTTATACCGATGGCCTTCGTAGTGCGATTTCCGAGCAAGGATTAATTGGCGCGCAGGTAACTGGACCGCCAGCGATTAACCATGATGTATCCCCCGTTTTGGCCACTGATTTACATCGAGGTCAATTAGTTGCCATTGCAATGGCGCTGCTACTTCTAATCCTCATGCTCGGCACATCTGCCGCCGTTATAATTCCATTAATTTTTGCCGTTGCCGCGATATCACTCGCCTTATCTCTTATATTTTTACTCTCACAAAGAATGCTGATGGTTTTATACATCCCGAATATAGTGGAACTCATCGGCCTAGGTCTTGCGATTGATTATTCATTGCTCATCATTCATCGCTTCCGTCGCGAGTTAAGAGATCATCCCGCTATCGAAGTTAGTGATGCAATTGACAGGACCATGGCGACTGCTGGGCGCACAGTAATAATCTCTGGATTCATAGTCTCGATTGCGCTAGCAACGTTATTGCTGGTGCCCGTGCCATTCGTGCGATCCCTTGGAGTCGCAGGGATTATTGTGCCTTTGTCCTCAATGCTTGCTGCAATAACTCTTGCTCCTGCCCTACTTTCCTTGCTAGGACGGCGATGTGTTGCCACAATCGGATTCAAAGGTGTTATTTCCAAAGCCGATGTCATGAACGGCTGGTGGGCAAAAGCTGCTCGCTTTGTCGTTTCTAAACCTAAGGCTGTCTTCTTCGCTTCCCTTGCAACGCTAACAATTATTATTGTGCCGATCTTCTGGCTTTCAATTACCCCGAGCTCTTTAACGGCAATACCCACCAATCTTGAATCATCGAAGGCGGTGGCGATGGTTACTGATCGCCTCGGATCCGGTGTAATTACCCCGCATGAAATAGTCATTGACTTAGGCGCAGATAATCGTGCGACCACACCTTCGGCAGATGCAGCACGATTGAAACTAGCAAAGCAACTAACTAAAAACGCTGAAGTCTTTATCGTTGCTACCGAAAACAAACCGCCCTTTATCGATGCCGATGGCAGATATATAAGAATCTTCGTTGTTGGCCGACATGTACTCGGAGAGCAAGAGAGTGATCAATTGGTCGATGTCTTGCGCACAATTAATTTGACGCAATCGGGATTTAGTAGCGATGCAAAACTATATCTTGGAGGCGCGCCAGCCCAAGGCGTCGATCTCATTCGAGCAATTATTAATTCACTGCCTTGGATTATTGTCCTTGCGCTCCTACTGACTTATATCCTTCTCGTGCGCGCCTTGCGTTCAGTAATCCTTCCCCTTAAAGCGATAGCGCTGGATCTGATTTCCATCGCAGTTGCTTTTGCCGCGTTGGTCGGCGTCTTTCATTTTGGCTTTGCTTCAACATTCCTGCAAACCTATCGCCTTGATCAACTAGAGGCCTGGGTACTCATCTTTCTATTTGCCATTCTCTTTGGCTTATCTATGGATTATGAACTCTTCCTCGTCTCAAGGATGCGCGAGGCGCGCGAGGCAGGTGCAACTAATGAAGCGGCAATTGTTGAGGGTTTGGCCCACACTGGTGGGGTTGTAAGTGCTGCAGCGATCATTTTTCTCTCTGCGGTCAGTGGTTTCGTTACGGGCCACTTTGCCGGCCTGCAGGAGCTCGGTATAGGCCTTGGCATTGGTGTTCTTATCGATGCAACAATCATTCGCGGACTATTGCTTCCAAGTGCAATGGTCCTACTGGGTCGCTGGAACTGGTGGCTGCCCGCATCATGGGCACGATTGTTAAAAACTAAAGCCTCACCCCTGGATTAACCAGAAGTGAGGCTTTAGTTTTAAGTTCTATTTATTTAACGATATTGATTGCAAAGTGGAAGGCTGGGATTTGGTATCCCGCAGCCAAGCCTGGAAAATCGCGATCAAAGGTCAACACTGGAGCCATTCCATATGGAGTGTTTCCAAATGAAGGTTGTTGAGTATAAAGAAGTGGTCGAAGATCGATAATGTGTGTACCGACTCCGCCAATCGCCTTTAAGTGAACAACTAAATAACCATTGGAGTTAAATCCACAACCGTAACCGATATAACTATTGTCATAAGTTACTGCCAAAGTGTTATCGAACTGGGTCCAGCCAACACCCTTAAGGCTAATTGTGAACTCTTCGCCCTCTTTAAACGTATTAGTAGGTGCCCCTGCTCCACCTTTGGCAAATGCGTCAGCTGAACCGGATAGATCGGCCTTTGCAAGTCCCATTCCAATTGTTTTACCGTTTTTGTCAAGGAAAGGCATGATGCTTTCTTTAACATAGAAGAGAGCCTGAGCTTCAATTACATCACCTTGTTTAACTTGGATAACGTGCCAGCCACCAAGGTGATCTGGAATTGTTACCTCTTTGCTAATTGATGAACTTTCAACATTAACTGTGGCAAGTGGCAGAGAGTTATATACCCAACATGTTCCAGTTGTGCAGTTAACTCGGTTCCCAACTACCGTTGCCCACACAATTTGATGCGAACCCGTTGTAGTTAAACCATTGACATTGATTGTTGTCTTACTGCCGACTGGGCCGCTCTCAGGTGAGAGTGATGCAATTGCTTTAGTATTTGGATCCAGTCCGATGTTTGAAAGTGTTGTGTGTGCAGATACAGTCGGGGTGACCTTTGATGGCCATTGAATGTAAGGTGCAAATGCGCCTTTATCCTTAGTAATTGTGAAAGTTCCAAATCCGCTATTTGCATAAGGAACTGGTGACTGCATCACGTTTAAGTAGGAGAAAGAGATCGCTTCATTGGCTTGTACGTAGTGCTTGCCAATGCCTCCGGAAGCTAAAATTACGACTTTAGCTGTTCCTCGTGTCCACCGTGCCATCATTTCGCCAGCAAAGTGATTGTCATAGATAAGGGCTGCACCAGCGGCATAGAGCTTTGGTCCAAGACCGGTGTAAGTAACCGTAATTGGTGTTCCAACTGGTCCACTCTTTGGTGTCATCGTAAATCCGCGAGCAACTTGGAGCCCACCGTGACCAGCACCAACTCCAGCTGAAACTGCGTAAATATCGTGAACGCCGCCCCAGTCAGATGGAATTTTGGTTGCAAAACTAAATGCGCCAGCGGCATCAGTTGTAACTGTTGCCATGTCAACATTGTAATTTACATAGCTCGTGCCCATGTAGTTCAAAGTATTTGGTTCGATTCCTGCTACCCAACTGGCATCAGATGTCGACCAGGTCAAAGTGAATGTGGCATTTGGTGCCATCGCTTTTCCTGAAACGACGATTGGATCTCCCACAATGCCCTGTGCTGGTACGACAGATAAATTAACCATTGTCTGTGGAGTTGTAAACACTGCCGACTTTGTGCCTGTAAATGGCACTGCTGGAATGTTTGGAATTCCTGCAGGTGCTATCAATGTTGTTCCTACTGCTGCATCTGCTCCGCTAGCTGGGCCCACCATGGCAACTGCCACGGTGAGCGCAACTACCGCGCTTAGAGCTGTTAACTTTCTTGCTGTGCTGTGTAGTTTCATGCGTTTCTCTCCGAATCTAATTTATGCTTTTGGAAGTGCGTACAGAGTTAACTTTGAGGCATCAGTGAAGTTTGATGCCCAAGTTGCGGTGGCGCCTTTTAATGCAGGTGAAACCGTTACAGAGCGGTAATAGCTCACACGCTCGTAAACAGTACGACCATCGCTGCCTACTTCACGCTTACCATTAACCAACTTTGGTACAAGTTTGGTCGACAAGACCTTCATGGTGGTTGAATCTTTTGCGACCATCGTTACTTTGTAACTAATAAGTCCAAGTGTGCTGTACAAAGGTGCAGCACCGGTCTTTAGGACTGCGGTCCAAAATGCGACTCCACTGTGATTGCCATAGCTCATAGTTAGTGGATCTTTAACACCAGCTACTTCGATAATGGCTTTAGCGGTGTTATTGGAATCCATCACTGCGCCGCCCTGATCAGCGTTATTTGCATAGACGCGAAAGACGATCGTTTGTCCGATAATGAACTCGCTTGCAATAGTGCAACCGACACCAAAGCGTGGAGCTAAAGCTCCCGTGGTTCCAGTTGCTAAGACGGTATCTACATAGATATGAATAGGTGAAACAACGCCCTGAACTGGAACGCCAACTTTGACGTTAAGTGGGGCCGATGTAATTGGTGAGAAAGCTGCTGCGTCTGTTGGTGTGAATTGACCAGTTAATGCCACTGCGCCAGCTGCCGCTGGCATCCATGCGCACTTCGCGGCGAATGGCTCAACCGTGGCTGTAAGTGAACTATCACAACCGGCGATGGCAACACCATTAGCAAAGAACTTAACAGTTCCTTTGTTATTAGCCGTTGCAGTGATCGTTATTGGCGCTAGTCCAAAAACACCACTTCCTCCCGAAAGGATTAGTGTCGAGGCCGCTGGCGCTGCATAGGCAGGCGAGCCTCCAACAAATACGCCGCCGAGTAGTGCAACTGCACTAATGACTGCGATTGAGAATTTCTTGTTCATTTTTGCTCCTTTATTAAATTAATTGTGCGCGGATTCATCAAAAACTATTTAGTTGCAATTTTTCCTGAGATGGTGAACTTGAACGTATCGCTCTCTTTAGATCCAGCTGTGCTTGACTTGATGTTGAACGACCCACCAGTAACTTTGAGTGTTCCCGTCGCTCCTGCATACTTACCAGTTCCACCATTAATGATTACATCGCCTTTAAAAGTAATTCCGGTTGGCGCATTTGCATCTTCAGCACATGCCTGAGCAGAGGAATCGAAAGTAACTTTCAATGTGTTTCCGCCACCGCTGAGAGTTCCAGAGCCGTTGAATGTATCGCACTGATTAGCTGGTGCAGCTGATCCGATTCCGGCTAAGTCGGTTAAGCCAAGTACATTTCCGGTGCCCACTCCATCTACAGATGTTGCCTGAACGTAACTATCGCCCCACGTTAAGCCAATCTTTCCAGTGTAAGTTCCTGAGAAATCCACTGTTCCGCCTTTAGTGGCAGTTGCTGCTGTTGATTTAACAGCTGGCTTAACTACTGGCTTAGTTGTTGTGTACCCAGTTGGACACTTAGCTGTTGTAACTTTCTTAACAACTGTTCCTTTGTAGCAAGTAATTGTTTTTGTTGCAGCATTGGCTGTTGGTATGACCGCTACCAAAACTGTTAGCGCAGTTAGTGCAACTAACGCTCTCGCTATTGTGGATTTCTGCATTGTGTTCATTGTGATTCCTCATCTCTCCCTGAAGTATTTCCATTTGGGTACAAGCAAATTTTGGCACTGCCTTGATTTTCAATCCTCTTTTTCCTGAGGGGTGGCTCTATAGTGGGTATTAGGTCAATCACTTTCCATAATGCAACTATTCCTTGAATCACATTTTTGGGTATTTCACATGCAAAATGGTGAGGTAGCCCACTACCAGAAAACCCTTTTCGTGGGAGTGTCCTGGGGGCAAAATACTTAGCAAATTGCGTTAATCCAGCGAGAAAAACGTGATTTTGGGCAGTCGAATGCGATATCACTAGCGCTAGAAGTTTCTTCCCCTTAGTGTTCAGGGGTGAATAAAAACATTGATTCAGATTTTTTAGCTCTTCCATTATCAGCAGTTTCAGATAGCGCAATCAACACTGCAACAAGTGCCGGTGCATCTCACGTTGATGTTCGCATCGAACGTACGCGTACTGGATTGCTTTCACTGCGTGATGCAAAACCTGAAACACAAAGCGACGAGACTGTTGCGGGCCTTGGTGTTCGGGTAATAGTAAATGGTGCATGGGGTTTTGCTTCATCTCCTGAGATCTCTGTTGACTCTGCAAGGAAATTAGCACTTACCGCTATTGCAATGGCCAAGACATCTAAGCCACTCTCGACTGAACTTGTCTCGCTTGTAACTGAGCCGGTTTATGCCAATCAAACCTGGGTCTCTGACTACGAGATCGATCCATTTTCAATCTCGGATTCAGATAAAAAAGATCGCCTCGCTCAGTTAAGCAATGAGCTTTTAAAGACTGAAATCGTCAATCACACTTCGGCCCAAGCCATGTATGTTAAAGAGCAGAAACATTATGCAGACTCGTATGGCACCAGTACTACACAACAACGTGTCCGCATGCAGACTCAGATCGAAGCGATGTCAATTGGCGCGCATGGATTTGAAGCAATGCGCACTTTGGCTCAGCCTGCAGGTTTTGGTTGGGAGTGGATGGGTATTAAGCACTGGAACTGGGATGCTGAAATTGCCGAACTCCCAACTTTATTGGCCGAAAAAGTAGCGTCCCCTTCCGTTGAACCGGGTCGCTATGACGTTCTAGTCCATCCATCTAATTTATGGTTAACGATTCATGAGTCAATTGGCCATGCAACTGAGTTAGATCGCGCAATTGGTTATGAGGCCAACTACGCCGGAACATCATTTGCTACTCCCGATAAGTTAAATACTTTAAAGTATGGATCGGCCTTAATGAATGTAACTGGTGATCGCAATACTTCTCACGGCCTAAGCACTGTTGGCTTCGACGATGAAGGCGTAGCAGCTCAGAAATGGGATCTTATTAAAGATGGCGTCTTAGTTGGTTATCAGCTAGATCGTCGCATTGCCGCCCGAGTTAACCGCGATCGCAGCAATGGCTGCGCCTTTGCCGACTCCCCCTCTCACGTACCTATTCAGCGCATGCCCAACGTCTCTCTTGCAGCCAATCCAACTGGGCCTACCTATGATGAAATGGTTTCATCGATGGATGATGGAATTATTATCAAAGGCGATAAATCCTGGTCGATTGATATGCAGCGTTACAACTTTCAATTCACCGGCCAGCAGTTCCATCGTGTTAAGAATGGAAAAATTGTTGGTCAACTAAAGGATGTTGCCTACCAAGCAACAACTACCGACTTCTGGGGCTCGATGAAGGTCGTTGGTGGTCCTTCCACTTATGTTCTCGGTGGCGCCTTTAACTGCGGAAAAGCACAACCGGGACAGATTGCAGCGGTAAGTCATGGTTGCCCAGCGGCAATCTTCGACAAAGTAAATATTCTCAATACCGTTGCGGAGGCTGGAAAATGATTTCTGCTCAAGATTTAATTGAAAAGATTACATCGGCTGCTACATGCGATGACTGCATTGTTGTTGTTAAAGATAAGACCCAAGCTAATTTGCGCTGGGCCGGCAGCACGTTAACAACCAATGGAGTAATTCAAGAGCGCAGCGTTACGGTAATTGCATTTGTAGCAACCGATGGTGGAATGGCTACCGGTGGAGTTTCACGAACTGATGTCTCACTTGCCGATGTACCAACATTATTGGCCGAGGCAATTGCCGCAGCGAAAGCTTCGGGCAAAGCCGAGGATTTCGCACCCCTTGCTACCAATATTGCAATTGGTAATTGGGCAGCTCCTCATGTTCCTACTGGCCCAGAAGTTTTTTCAGCTTTTGCACCAGCTCTTGGCGACATGTTTTCGCGCTCTGTTGCCGACAAGATAGAACTCTTTGGCTACTCCGAGCACACGCATGAAACTACATGGATTGGATCAAAGGGAGGATTGCGTCTTCGCAAAGACACCCCCGTCGGCCGCGTAGAGATGACCGGAAAATCGCATGGGCGCACTCGATCAACGTGGAATGGCGTTGAAACCCGCGACTTTAAAGATGTTTCCGTTGCAAATATCGATGCCAACATTCGCCAACGGCTAACGTGGCAGGGCACCAAAGTTGACCTGCCCGCAGGTCGCTATGAAACCGTTCTGCCGTCGGGTTCTGTTGCCGACATATTTATCTACATGATGATGGTTTCAGCCGCACGCGATGCCTTTGAGGGTCAATCAGTCTTTTCTAAAAAAGGTGGCGGAACCCGTGTTGGTGAAAAACTCTCTAACGTCGGCTTTCAATTCTTTAGCGATCCCGATTATAAACAATTACCTGCAGCTAATTTTGTCGCTACTGGAGTTAGCTCGTCTTACTCTTCAGTTTTTGATAATGGTCAACCCATTAAACATGTTGACTGGTTCAAGGATGGTGTCTTGCAATCCCTAATCCAAACTCGCGCCAGCGCTGCCTTAACTAAGTTAGATTTCACGCCACTTGGTGAGAATGCCATCATCAGCGTAGATGGTGGAACCGGAACACTCGATGACTTAGTAAAGAAAGTCGATAATGGGCTTCTGTTAACAACACTCTGGTATATCCGCATGGTTGATCCAAACTCGTTACTTCTAACTGGTCTGACTCGTGACGGTGTTTATCATGTTAAGGGTGGAGAAGTCGTCGGAGCTACTAATAACTTCCGTTGGAATGACTCCCCTGTGTCAGCCCTAAATCGCATTTCACATGCTGGAGCTACCGAGTGGACTCAGCCTCGCGAATGGGCTGAAGACATGTCAAACATGGCAGTTCCGCCACTTGTCATTAAAGATTTTAATATGTCAACGGTAAGCCCTGGAAGTTAAGTACTAAGGGTTAATTACTCCAGTGGCTAGTAGGACTAATAATGTTGAACCTAGAAGAATGCGGTAAATAATAAAAGGCATAAAAGACTTAGTTGCAACGAATTTAAGTAGCCACGCTATTACGGCATAACCAACTACGAAGGCGATGCACGTTGCCAAGAGAGTATGGGATAGTGAGTAAACCTGAACTCCTGCGCTATCGCCTATTGCGCCCTTGAGTTCGTATAAGCCACTACCAAAAACTGCTGGCAGTGCCAATAGGAATGAATAGCGAAGCGCGGCATCGCGGCTATAACCAAGTAAACGCCCCATGGCAATCGTTGCCCCTGAACGTGAAACTCCTGGCATGAGTGCTAATGATTGAGCCAAACCATATAAAATGCCATGAGAAGAATTTAAGTCTTTCAGGCCACGCTCACTCTTTCCATAGTGATCTGCCAAACCAAGAATGATGCCAAAGACAATCATGACGGTAGCTATCAACCATAGTGAGCGAAGATTATTTGTAATGATGTCTTGTCCTAAATATCCAAGGACAATGATCGGGAGTGATCCAATAACAATGAGCCACCCCATACGGGCCTGTAGCTTTTCATCGGCTGGTAAAGATGCTCGCATAATGACTTGTCGAAACCATGACACGATAATCTTTTTAATATCATTCCTAAAGAAAATAAGAACCGCGAGTTCGGTTCCTATTTGAGTGATTGCCGTGAAACGGGCACCTGGGTCCATTGCATTGGGGAAAAACTCACCGGCAATTCTCTGGTGGGCGCTGGATGAAATAGGCAAGAACTCGGTTAAGCCCTGCAAAATTCCTAAAAATATTGTCTCAAACATCGTCGCACCTACTCAATTAGTATTAGGAGCTAATACTAACTTCCCGCTTTCCAAAATAAGGGATAAGCGACGGAAAACTAGGGTGCGTCCAGAGCAATCTTGTCAGGCTTGCCAGCGAAAAATCCGACTCCAGCCAACGCAATAGAAAGCAATAGGGGCACTGTCAATGCAATGTTCCAATTCAAAGTTGCATCGAAAAGAGCCCCTACGATTCCAGGTGCAAATGCTGCCATTAAATACCCAACTCCCTGCGCCATGATTGAGAGGGAGCGCGTTTCACTGGCAATTGTACTTCGCTTCACAGTTAAGAGAAGTGAGAGTGGGAAAGTAACAGAGAGCCCAATGTTCCAAATAAGTAGCCATATAACTAAATGCCAGCCATGATCAAAAATTACGCCCACAACGCAAACGGTAACGACCGCTCCTACAATCGCTAAAAGCAATCGTAAATCAGGAAGCTTTGACGCATAGTGTGGTGCAACGATTCCAATAAGTGAGCCCAAGAGGCCAGTGATTGAAACTACAAAGCCGGCATCTCTCAAAATAAATCCTTTTGACACCAAAATAGTTGGTAGCCACGTAGCCGATCCATAATAAATCATTGACTGAAGTCCAAAGAAAACTGCGATGCTCCATGCCCCTGGCCTACGCAAAAGTTGACGGTGAAAAGTTGAAGATAATTGCATGTGACGTGGTTCAGAGGATTTGGAAGTCTTTATTAGCCACCACGCTGAGGAAAATAAACCAAGTACTAACCAAGGCACCATGGCCAGACGCCAACCCCATGAAGTCGCTCTCGCCAATGGAACCGCTACGGCGATTGATATTGAGGCAAAAGCCCCCATGACCGTTATATAGATTCCAGTTATTAATCCTGAATGTCCCGATGAATTTTCCTTGACCCAGACAGGCAATGAGAAATTCAAAACTGCAATTGCAATTCCAACTGTTAAGGATGAGATAAAGAGCATCGGTAGATTCCCGATAGTCTTAAGGAATATTGCAGCCGTGAGCACGGTGAGAGCTATGGCAATTACTCGATTGGTTCCGCCGATTTTGCCAACGAGGGGCATGAGGAATGCGCTTCCGGCAAAGCAGAGCACCGATAATGAAGTCAGAAATGAGAGTAGGAATGAGCTTAAGTGGTACTGCTGTTTAAGAATTGGAATTAGCGGGCTCATGATTGTTAAGCCGGCACGCATATTTATTGCGGCGATGAATATGGGCATCCCATGACGTATTGCATCCTTGTTGCTTAC
>CAILBF010000012.1 GCA_903832395.1 uncultured Actinomycetes bacterium
AGTGATTACGCACCGATTCCCCGCCGAAGAATGGGAAAGCGCTTTTGCTCTTGCCCGTTCTGGCAACTGCGGGAAAATAATTCTGGATTGGAGCAACTAATTTCATCTGTAGAGAGTTTCATCGATGGGCTCAGCGCTAAGTTAGCGGCCCTGACTTCTGCCGGTCTTCTAAAATCTGAACGTCCCCTTTCTGGACCTCAACGTGTTGAGGTAAGCGCCGAGGGTAGAGAGTTACTCAATTTCTGCTCCAATAACTATTTAGGCATGGCAAATAATGAACACGTTATCGCTGCGGCGAAGTTGGCCCTGGATAAATATGGCTTTGGAATGGCCAGCGTGCGTTTTATCGCCGGAACACAGAACCAACACCTGTTACTTGAGAAAGAGATTTCAACTTTCCTATCAACGCAAGCAACCATCCTCTTCCCGTCCTGCTTTGATGCCAATGGCGGAGTTTTTGAGGCGTTACTGGATGAGAACGATGCAATTATTTCGGATTCGCTCAACCATGCCTCAATTATCGATGGAATTCGTTTGTGCAAAGCAAAGCGATTTAGATATCACAACCGCGATATGGCCGATCTTGAAATCCAACTTCAAGAAGCTCAAGGTGCTCGTACCATTTTGATTGTTACCGACGGCGTTTTCTCAATGGATGGACACTTAGCGCCGTTGGCCGAAATCTGTGATCTGGCCGAAAAATTCGGTGCACTCGTAATGGTCGATGACTCCCATGCAACTGGCTTTATTGGTTCTACTGGTGCTGGAACGCCACAACATTTCGATGTTCAGGATCGAGTCGACATTCTTTCGGGAACTTTAGGCAAAGCCTTAGGTGGTGCCTCAGGTGGTTACATAAGTTCGCGTCACCCAGCAATCGTTGACATGTTGCGCCAAAAAGCACGCCCTTATCTTTTTTCAAACTCTGTTCCGCCATCAGTAGTTGCCGGAACGATCGCCGCCTTAGACATAATTACTAGACATCCAGGTCTGGCCTGGAAATCTATGGAGAACGCAGTTCTTTTCCGTAATTTAATGCGCGAGAATGGTTTTGACATTCTCGAGGGCGAACATCCAATTGTTCCAGTTATGTTTGCCGATGAACACACTGCTGTAGCGATGGCTAAAGCTTTGTTCGACCGTGGAATTTATGCCGTCGCTTTTTCATATCCAGTAGTCCCGATGGGCAAAGCGCGAATTCGAATTCAACTAACCGCTAGCCATACTGAAGATGAAATTAGACAGTGCGTTGAAGCTTTTATTGAAGCGCGATCTGCGACTTCTGCAGGTTAAGCCTTAACAAGTGATCGGCTATTCTTTTTAATAACGCTCGGTTTAATGAGCTCTATATGAACCGTTGCGCCTAGCGCATTTAGCAATCGAAATAGAGTTGCAGTATTTATTGCCAGAGAACCTGTCTCAATTTTGCTAATTTCGGATTGATTAATTCCCACCATCTCTGAGAGTTGTTTCTGAGTTAGTTCACGGGCATGACGAGCCTGCATTAGAGAAAGACCTAAATCATATGAATCTTCAAAGGCCTTGAGTGCATGCTTGCCCGCCGGGGTAAGCCGAGAACGCATTTTCTTTGAGTAATCTGAATACTGCTTTGACATTATGTTCTCCTCCATTTCGTATGATATGGGCTAAAGCCCATATAGTAAAGTGCCCGAAACTTGTATCTGCTCTACTTTTCCACACGTCGCCAGGCCCTCAGACGCTTACGTGCAATCTCGATTTCTGACTGTTGTCGATTCTTGCTGTTGGCTTTCCCTTTGTCATAGGCGCTGAGCAGAAGAATTACCTTTTTCCCATGGAAACTAATGAAAATGCGAAGCAGTATCGGGCGGTGTACTCCCTTTGCCTTAATCGAAGGAATATTAAGCGAATTGATCTCCTCGCTTGTGTGCCGAATGCGAAACTCGTATAGCCCGTTTCCAAGTGGTTTCATCCACTGAGTTCCAGCAAGATTTATACCCTCTTTAGCCAGAATCCTAATGATCGCGGCATCTGCTGCTGCGCGCTGGAATTCATTTAACTCCTTTTCCATCCAACGCATTACGGGCCTGCGCCCCCAAGCATCTTCGAAAAATTCGACTGACCAACTTTCCACATCGCCTCAAATCAAAGGTTATTAAATCGTGCACTTGCTGCCTTTGATCATGGCTGATTGGTACGACAAACTAAATACTTATCCACATCGGTAGATTATATTTTCGCGCTTGTCTCTCTGACGATTTCCACAACTAGCTCTGGCTGATCCCACATAGGCGCGTGACCACAGTTATCGATTACCAACCAATTACTGTGCGCTGGTGCTAATGAGCGCTCTTGGGAGACATCGGCGGGCAACGTATTATCGCTATCGCCAAAGAGAATTGTTATTGGAACTTTTGCTGGAACGTGAGCTTCAAATCGTCGCGTTAACATTCCATCCCAGGCTGGGAAATACCCCTTGCAGTTGCCCATCGCAATACTTGCGTCATAGCAAATTTCATAACTTAACTCTTGCCACTTTGGGCTTACCATTGAAAAACCGATTTTGCGCAAACTTCGCGCGCGCAATCCTACTTTTACAAATGGCCTCAAGGTTTTAGCTAAGTAATACGACTGGGCCTCACTTGGCAAGCGCCCCGATGCTGGTTTTAGCCAGAGCCCAGCTGGTGCCAGCCCAGTCAGACTTAGGATGCGATTGGGCTCTGCCGCCGCCATTTCTAGCGCAATCCATCCACCGAGTGAGTTACCGACAACGTGAAAGTTTTTTACTCCATACTTATTTTCAATGGTGTCAAAAATGGCCTCGGCGAGTGATCGTGGGTCCATAGCTAATCCGGCTACATATGTTGTTTGGCCATGGCCTGGAAGGTCGACTGTAATAACGCGAAAACTTTCGGAGAGCGCAGGAATGATTGGTTTAAATGCAGTTGCTGCGGAGCCCAATCCATGAATAAGTACAAGGGGTGGATGTGCAGAATTTGTTAAGGTTAAAGTTGTATGCAGTCCCATAATTAATATTTATATTTCTCAGTCTCTTTTGGATGTTCTTTGCAGACAGCCTTCCATACTTCATCAGGTTCATACCCATGGGCTAGGGCCTCATTAACACTGCGACTTCCTAGTTCTGAAATTGCTATATCTACGGGAAAGTGAGAGCCCACGCCAAACGAGAGCGCTAATCGCTCACGCAAATCAGATATTCGCACGAGATATAAGAAGTTCTGCGTGCAATCGAGAGTCCTCGGGAGTTAATGGATTGAGTACTTGACCCACTAACCAGCGAAGTGCGAGATCAGCTAAAACTTGGCTTCCAGTAATTACAGCTAAGGCATCAGAAAAATTCGCCCACAAAGGGTTGTCAGTTTTTGCTAGACCTAGCGCAAGGGGTGCTGGATCATGAATGCGCATGTGTGCAAGAGCGGTATCGGTTGAAATTTGAATGGAGAGAAGCTCTAGTGCATCAGTTGCGTTTGGTGCGCTCTGTGCAATTGCAATCAAACGCGCGAACTCAGATTCACAAACGGCGGCGATCACACTATCTTTATCGCGGTAGTGATTATATAAAGTTGCCCGAGAGATTTCGGAAGTATCGGCAATTTCAATCATTGACATCTTGGCAAGGCCAACCGTTGCAATAAGATCTTTTGTTCCCTCTAAAATTGCACTTTGCGTGCGACGATGGGTACTTGCTTGCGGTGCGTATTTATTAAGCGGCATCGACAACAGTAAGAGTTACGCTCTCATGGCTAGCTAATTCGATTGAAACATCACTAAATACACCTGAGAGTGAGAGACCAAGGGCTGAACAGATTGCATTAAGAAGTTCTGACGATGCCTCTTTCTGTCCGCGCTCAACCTCAGATAAGTAACCAAGGGAGACTCGAGCAGCACGTGCAACATCGCGCAACGTACGTCCCTGAGATGTGCGGGCAGCACGAAGAGTAAGGCCAACGGCTTCACGTACTAGAACCATGGCGTTACCTTTCTTGACTAGGCGATCTTTAACTTCGAGCCCTAAGAATACGCGCAAATGATGCAATCGCACTCGCTGTAGCCGCGTTTCGTACAGAATCACGCTCACCAGATAAGGCCAACTCAATACTTTGAGAGTTTGGCCCCTCAATAGCTACCCAAACCGTGCCAACTGGATGACCATCCTGCGGATTAGGACCGGCGACACCTGTAGTACTAATCGCCCATGTGGTTCCAAATGATTTCTTTGCACCCTTTGCCATCGCAATTGCAACTTGCTCACTAATTGATGTGTGGGCCGTGATGAGCGCTGGATCCACATCTAAGTGCGAGATTTTGATCTCATCGCGATAAGCCGTGACTCCCCCAACAAAAACATCGGATGCTCCAGCAATGGAAACGATAGCCGAACTTAAATCTCCGGCCGTTAAAGACTCTGCAGTACTTAAAGTTTCATCGCGATCGCGCAAAGTATTGACGATCTGCTGTGCGAGTTCAATAATCTCATGTGAGAGTGCCATGGCTGCCTAACGTGCTGTCTGTGGTTTCAATGCCGACTGTACATAATAAATTCCCGTTGCCAATGTAAGAATAATAGCAATAGCCATAAAGCCATCCCTGAACCAGAACAAACTTGAGCTCAATGGAAGCACATAGAAACCTACGCCAAAACCTTGGAAGAAGGCCTTGATTTTCCCGCCCTTGTTGGCCGCGATGACCCCACGCTTGATAATCGATAAGCGAAATAATGTAATTCCAATTTCACGTGCCAAGATGACGATTGTGATCCACCAAGGAAGGCGATTAAGAACTGAGAGCGAAATCATTGCCGTGCCAATCATGACTTTATCGGCCACTGGATCTAAGAACTTACCTAACTCTGTGATCGTATTTCGGCTACGGGCTAAGTTGCCATCTGCAATATCGGTTAAACCAAGGGTAAAAAATACTCCCCACGAGATGTACTGCCACGTTGGATCATTGCCGCCATTTTTAAATAATGTATATGCACCGACTGGAACGAAAACTAAACGTGAAATAGTTAGAAAATTTGGGGTTATAAAACCAGGTAGTCTCATAGCGCCTGCGCGACTAAATCTGCGCCCATAGAATCAATAACCACTGCATCAACATACTGCCCAACTTTGAAATTTGTCCCTATAAAAGTGGTGGATCCATCGACTTCTGGGCCTTGGTGTGCCGCGCGGCCTTCTTGAAGCTCAGCATCCTCAATGAGAACCCGAACTTCTTCACCAATTCGCCCTTGCGCACGTGCAGAAACCATTTCATCGGAGAGCGAAGATAAAGTTTCAAGACGTTGCGCAATCACTTCGGGCTCTAGCTTTCCATCGATAGTAAGTGCTTCAGTATTATCTTCATCAGAGTAAGCAAACACACCCACAGCATCTAGTTTTGCTTGAGTGATAAAAGTAGCTAACTCATCAAAGTCTGCCTCAGTCTCCCCCGGAAAACCAACGATGAAGTTTGATCTAATGCCGGCTTGGGGTGATACGGTTCGGATTTGATTGATTAAATGTAAGAACTTTTCATTATCACCAAAACGTCGCATGCGGCGCAACACGGTTGGACTGGTGTGCTGGAAAGACAAATCAAAATAGGGAACAACTTTGGGTGTTGCGATCATCGCTTGGATCAACGTTGGTCGCATCTCAGCTGGTTGCAAATAGGACAGGCGAATACGCTCAACACCTTCAATAGCTGCAATATCTGGCAGGATCTTCTCCATGAGTTGAAGGTCGCCTAAGTCTTTTCCATACGAAGTTGTGTTCTCGCTTACTAAAAATAACTCGCTGACTCCATTAGCAACTAGCCAGCGCGCCTCCTCCATAATTTCATGCGGGCGTCTGGAAACAAATGAACCGCGGAAATATGGAATTGCACAGAATGAGCAGCGGCGATCACAGCCTGAGGCGATTTTCAATGGTGCCCACGGTGCTGTGCCCAAGCGCTTACGCGTGAACTCTTCGCTCACACGAGTTTCAGCGCGGTCGGCCGGGGCGATAGGCAAAAGCGCTCGGCGATCTCGTGGAATATGTGGGACGTGTTTGTTACCAGCAACAATTGATTGCAAGCGCGCAGAGATATCTTTGTAATCATCAAAACCCAAAATTGCATCGGCCTCGGGTAGTGCATTGGCCAACTCTTGCCCGTAGCGCTCTGCCATGCAGCCAACGGCAACAACTGCACGGGTTGTTCCATGGCCTTTAAGAGAGTTAGCTTCAAGCAGGGCATCGATAGAGTCTTTTTTAGCCGATTCGATAAAACCGCATGTATTAACTAGTGCAACTTCGGCCGACTCAACATCATCAACGAGAGTCCAACCATCGGCAGCTAATCGCCCGGCTAACTCTTCGGAGTCAACTTCATTTCGTGAGCACCCTAGAGTGACTACTGCAACGGTGCGTTTCATTGGATGAATCTTATCGTGTTATGAATCGACTCCATACGTAAGGCTAACGACTTCGCCATTGCCGCCGATACTGGAGGCCTTTTTACCGTTTACTTGTAGGTCTACCCCACCTGCGTTACCAATTCGTAAATCTAGCCTGGTCTGGCTAGTGAAAGCCTTAACTTCACCCTTTGAAATTTGTCCACTATAGAGCGTACGGCCAGATGCATCAGAAACATATAGCCAACTATTTCCACGTGCTGCATCTACTTCCACTGAAACACCCGTACCAGTCGAAAACGAAGTTTGCGCGGATGGATCGGCTGAAACTGACGGACTTGGAGTAGAAACCGCTAAAGGTGTAGCCGCATCGCTAGGTGTAGTTGAAGGAGTTGCCGATTGACTCACAATAGGCGCAACAACTTTGATCGATGTGCTATTTGAAATAACTATTTGAGCCAGACCTGCAATTCCAAGACACGCAACCGAAATTACCGATAGCGATTTCCAGGAAATTTTCCGCTTATCGTGTGGCTGACGCATGACATTGCTTTCAACTAAAAGTTCGCGCATAGTGCGTTTAGAGGTCGCTTGTTCCTCTTCATAAATGCGCAATAGTTCTTGCTCGTCAGCATCTAACTGCTTGGCAATGTTGCGAATATGACCGCGAGCGTAAGTTTCACCACCGCAATTTAGGAAATTATTATTTTCCATCTCAATAAGAAGTGTCGGGCGGATATTTGTTGCTCCCGAAAGGTCATCGATGGAAAAGGCTGCTTGCTTGCGCGCCTTTTGTATCGCTGAGCCGAGCGTCATAGATGTTGTCCTAAACTCCAAAATCGGGGAACGAGCACGTAATTATAGAACTGGAAAACCCCCCAGCGAAAGGTTTAGGCGTGAGAACAATGGGTGATATTGAGATGAACGAAGGGGCTGACTCTCACCTTAGTAGTTGCGAAGCGTGGCGAGAACTGAATCCAATTCATCAGGCTTAACCATGACGGTCCGCGCTTTAGATCCTTCAGATGGACCAACGATTCCTCTCGATTCCATGAGGTCCATCATTCGTCCAGCTTTAGCAAAACCAATTCGGAGTTTTCTCTGCAACATAGAGGTTGAGCCAAATTGGGTTCCAACGACTAGTTCGACGGCCTGACACAAAATATCTAGGTCGTCGCCAATTTCTTTATCTACCATCTTCGGATGTGACACCGGTGCCGTTACATCATCACGATACCTTGGTTTAAGTTGTTTCTTCACATGATTAACTACCGCTTCAATTTCACGCTCTGAAACATATGCACCTTGAATACGAACGGCGCGACTAGCCCCCATTGGAATAAAGAGTGCATCGCCTTGTCCAACTAATTTTTCAGCACCTGGTGTATCCAAGATAACTCGACTATCGGCTAGAGAACTTGTCGCAAAGGATAAACGCGATGGCACGTTAGCTTTAATCAATCCAGTCACGACATCTACCGATGGACGTTGGGTTGCAAGTACTAAGTGGATTCCAGCAGAACGAGCTAACTGGGTAATACGAACGACAGACTCTTCTACCTCTTTAGCTGCAACAATCATTAAATCCGCAAGCTCATCAATTATTACGAGCAGATATGGATATGGCTCAATAGTTCGATCACTGCCTTCGGGCGGAATAACTTTTCCGGCCCGTACCGCCTTATTGAAATCATCTATATGGCGATATCCAAATGTGGAGAGGTCCTCATAACGCAGATCCATCTCGCGCACTACCCAGGTAAGGGCATCTGCCGCCTTTTTAGGGCTAGTGATAATCGGGGTAATTAAATGTGGAATGCCTTCATAGGCGGTCAACTCAACGCGCTTTGGATCAATTAACACTAAACGAACATCATCGGGAGTTGACCTTGCAAGGATTGAAATAATCATTGCATTAATCATCGAAGACTTACCCGCACCAGTAGCACCCGCTACAAGCAGGTGTGGCATTTTGGCAAGGTTTGCACAAATAAAGTTACCTTCAACATCTTTACCGAGTGCTACCAACATTGGGTGGTGATCTTGGCCTGCAACTGACGAGCGAAGTACATCACCGAGGGCCACAATTTCGCGGTCTACATTGGGAATTTCGATTCCAACTGCTGACTTGCCAGGAATCGGTGAAAGGATTCGAACGTCACCGCTTGCTACTGCATATGAAATATTTTTAGCCAGGGCAGTAATCCGCTCAACTTTTACTGCGTTACCAAGCTCAACCTCATAGCGCGTGACCGTGGGGCCGCGCATGAATCCAGTAACTTGGGCATCGATTTCAAATTGAAGAAAGACTTCCGTCAGCGCGGCAACTACGGCCTCGTTAGCTTTGCTCTTCGCTTTAGCTACGGGACCTGCGCGTAATAGATCAAAGGGCGGGAGTTCATAGGTTGAATCGGCCGTGAGCAAAAGCTGTTCCGGGCGCTTGTTTTCTATAGATGCAGTTGGTACTGGGATCGGAACGGTGAACTCTTCATCAAAGGACTCTTCATCGAGCTCTTCTTCGACCTCAGGTTCATTCCATGCGGCAACTATTGGCGATTCAAAAGCGGGAGTATCGGTAACTTCGAAGGGCTCATCGCTCACGCTTCGCTCTGGGCGTTTAGACCATAACCATGTCGAAGTTTTTCCGATGCGTGTAAAGACTTGGCTCACCGGAGTTGCAGTAACAACTAAAACACCAAAGATGAAAACTATTACCAGAACTGGGTAAGCAAGAACCGAAGTCATTGCCGCGACAAGCGGTGTCGAAACACCATAGCCAATCCAGCCTCCCCCATGTCGCATTGCACTGGCCCCGGTGCCGCTTGAACCGTTGAGTAAATGAGCTAGCCCTGTACTTGAGAGGAGAAGTGCAATCGTTCCTACAATCGTTCGACCGATTGCTTTTTTATCTTCGGGAGTTCTAAATAATTTAAAGGCGAAATAAATTAAGACTAGTGGCGCAATAAAACCGATGCGTCCGAAACCACCATACATGAATGAATACACGCCGCGACTGAGAATATTTCCAGCGTGAAACCACGTACCGGCGATTGAGATGAGAGCAAGAATTAGAATTGAAAAAGCGATTCCATCGCGTTGATGTGCTGGATCCAATTCACGCGCACCGCGTGCCAGAAAACGAACACTGCTTCCAATCGCCTTGGCGAAAAAGCGCCAGATGGCGGCCAAACCTCGACCTAGAGCGCCACCTACAGCACCGGTCTTAGTTTTAGATTTTTTACGTTTAGCCACACTCGTAATCCTAAAGGATTGGCAAATTGTGATTGGCTAGGCTCGCCGCGATTAAACCTCAATTACAACGGGGATGATCATTGGCTTTCTGCGATGCTCCCCGCCGACCCAACCACCAACAGTTTTGCGCACGATTTGTGAGAGTTGATGTGTTCCATTTATTCCATCTGCAACAGCTGCAGCTAATGCTTTTTCAATCTTTAACTTAACATCATCAAATAACGCCATATCTTCATTGAAACCGCGTGCATGGATATCAGGTCCTGCAACTATTTTTCCATTCTGTGAATCAATAACGACGACAACTGAAATAAATCCCTCTTCACCCAAAATACGGCGGTCCTTAAGAGAGGCTTCAGTAATATCGCCAATGCTTTGACCATCGACATAAACGAATCCGCAAGCCACAGCTCCGACTACGGAGGCCTCATGATCGACTAAATCAACGACAACTCCATTTTCAATTATCAAGGCGTTAGCACGTGGCATTCCAGCTGAAATTGCAAGCTCTGCATTTGCTTTCAAGTGACGCCATTCGCCATGTACCGGCATAACGTATTTGGGCTTAACGATGTTGTAGCAGTATAAAAGCTCGCCAGCTGCGGCATGGCCTGAAACGTGCACCATTGCATTAGCTTTATGTACGACTTTGGCGCCAAATCGAGTTAACTCATTAATTATTCTAAAGACAGAGTTTTCATTTCCTGGAATCAACGACGAGGCCAAAATAACAGTGTCACCTTCTCCAACTCGTATCTGGTGATCTCCATTGGCCATGCGAGCCAATGCCGCCATCGGTTCACCTTGTGACCCCGTGCAAATCAAAACAACATTGTCATCAAAAGAATCTAGCTCTTTGGCATCGATAAGGATGCCATTCGGTACGGTCAAGTAACCCATGTCTTGTGCAATTTTCATGTTGCGAACCATTGAGCGACCAATGAAAGTAACTTTGCGGCCGTGAATCGCCGCTATGTCAATTACTTGTTGCACTCTGTGGACATGCGATGAAAATGAGGCAACGATGACGCGGCGCTTAGTCGATGCAATGACCCGGTTCAACGCCGGCATGATTTCACGCTCTGATGGCGTAAATCCTGGAACATCGGCATTTGTTGAATCAACCATAAAAATATCCACGCCCTCTTGGCCAAGGCGAGCAAAAGTTCGCAGATCGGTAATGCGACCATCTAATGGAAGTTGATCCATTTTAAAATCACCGGTGTGCAAAATACGTCCCGCATCGGTGTTAATAACGAGGGCTAACGCATCGGGAATTGAGTGGTTAACTGCAACGAACTCGAGTTCGAATGGACCCACATCTTCATGTCCACCTTCGCGAACTTCACGCGTCAG
>CAILBF010000013.1 GCA_903832395.1 uncultured Actinomycetes bacterium
GAAACAGCTAAGGACATATGTAAAGTATCTCGATCGCGAATGAGGTAATCATGTTCGGCTTCAACAATTTCAACGTAGAGATCTCCTGCTGGTCCACCACCATGACCGACTTCACCGCGACCTGATAGTTGAATGCGATTTCCCGTTTCAACTCCGGCTGGAACTTTGACAGTGATATCTTGGCGCGCACGTACGCGACCTTCACCTGCACACTCACGACATGGATTCGTAATGATGCTTCCATATCCAGAACATGGTCCACATGGCCTAGAAGTCATCACTTGACCGATCACAGAGCGCACGACTTGTTGTGTTTCGCCGCGACCTTTACACACGTTACACATGGTTGGCTGCCCACCATCTACGCAACCACTGCCCGTACATTTTGGACAAACAACGGCGCTCTCTACGCTAATTTCTCGTTCAGTTCCAAAACATGCCTCATGCAAAGACACTTCAATTCGAATTAATGAATCCTGTCCAGCACGCATGCGTGGACGCGGTCCGCGTGAGCCACCGCCGCCAAAGAATGCATCCATGATGTCGCTGAAGCCCCCACCAAAGTTGGCACCACCGAAGTTGCTTCCGCCCATGTCATAGTTTTGACGCTTCTTTGGATCACTCAACGTCTCATAGGAGGCCGTGATCTCTTTAAATTGATCTTGCACGGCGGGATCTGGATTTACATCGGGATGAAGTTCGCGCGCTAATTTACGATAGGCGCGCTTAATTTCATCGGCCGATGCATCTCTTGCTACACCGAGCGTTTGGTAATGATCTGCCACTTATACGCCTTCATTAATAAATCGTCCGACGTATCGGGCAACTGCAGACACAGCTGACATTGAACCAGCGTAATCCATACGTGTGGGGCCGATGATTCCGAGGGCTCCCAGCGATGTTTCGTCAGAGCCATAACCAACTGCCACTAAGGACGTTGTTTGAAGGCTGACATCGGCCTGTTCTTGGCCAATTCGAACTTTAACGCTCTGGCTGGCATCCCCTAATAATCGAAGGAGAACAACTTGCTCCTCCAACGCCTCTAGAACTGGGTGCATCGTCGTTGAAAAATCCTCATGGAATCGCGCTAAGTTGGCAGTTCCTGCAAGAACAATCTTTTCTTCTGGGCGCTCCATTGCCATCTCTATTACCGATGACATAACAATTGCGACATCCTTTCGATCGCGAAGTGTGTAACTCTCCAAAATTCCACTAATTCGATCGGCGACCTCGGGCAAGCGATGACCCATCATGGCCGTATTTAATTGCGTCCGTAACGTCTGTAAGAAGTGCTCGGAGACATCTTGCGTGAGCTCGATAACTCGTTGTTCGATTCGACCTGAATCGGTAATCAAGACCATCATTAGTCGCGCTGGCGTTAATGAAACTAATTCAATGTGGCGCACACGGGATTTCACTATGGATGGATACTGCACAACTGCTACCTGTTTTGTAACATCAGCCAGCAAGCGAACTGTGCGCATCACGACGTCATCTAAATCTAATGCTCCCTCTAAAAAAGTTTCGATTGCTCTGCGCTCTGCGCCAGATAAAGGTTTA
>CAILBF010000014.1 GCA_903832395.1 uncultured Actinomycetes bacterium
AAGATTTTCCAGAAGATAGGCCTTGACATGAACTTAGAGGCGGCTTGAGCACCGAAGCCGATAGAGGTAAACCACACAATGCTCGCGAAAATGGCACCAATGGCAAAATCCCATTTACTGGCTTTGAATTGCGTTCCGATGCCACCAAGAAATATCACCGTATCCAAGTAGACGTGAGGATTCAGGAAAGTAAAGCCTAAAGTCTTTCCAATTATTTGTTTCCTCGAAGTTTTAAAATCATTGCTTGCAACCAACGTTTGCTCTTTAAAAACTGAGGCAAATGAACGCACGCCGAACCACGTCAAATATGCAACGCCAAACCATTTAATAAACTCCAAAATCATTTGGTGCCTCTGTATGAGCTGACCTAAGCCACCCACACCCAAAGTAATTAGCAGTGCATCGCCGGCGGCACATATTCCCACTACAAGTAATACATGTTGTTTGCTTAAGCCTTGGCGTATAACAAAGGCATTTTGGGCACCAATCGCGATAATCAGTGATAGCCCAGTGAAGAATCCAGTTATTAGCGCGAGCACGGAGTTAAGAGTAGTGGGCATTTTGCCTTATCCGTATTCACGCAATAACGGCAATTTCGAGTTAATATCTCCATATGGATGGTTCAGCCCTACTGAAAAGGATTCGCCAAGGAGTTATTGGCGACGATCAAATGATGCACGGTCCTTACGGCCCTCGACGCGTTACGTATGCCGATTACACCGCAAGCGGGCGCTCTCTAGCTTTCATTGAAGATTTCATTCGCGATGAAGTTATGCCCAGGTATGCAAATACGCATACAGAATCCAGCGGAACTGGGTTGCAAACCACGAGATTTCGCGAAGATGCGAGAAATATTATTCGGGCAGCGGTCGGTGCAACAGCTGAAGACGCAGTAATTTTCGCAGGCTCTGGCAGTACTGGAGCGATCGATAAATTGATTGGAATGCTCAATATTCGAATCCCCGCTGATCTCGATAAGAAATGGAAACTTTCTAACTCCATTCCCGAAAATGAACGCCCAGTAGTTTTTATTGGTCCTTTCGAACACCACAGCAATGAAATTTCATGGCGAGAATCGATCGCAGATGTTGTCACGATCCATGAAGACTCCGATGGGCATATCGATATTGACCATCTCAAGAGAGAGCTAATAAAATACAGTTCTAGAGCATTAAAAATTGGCTCATTTTCAGCTGCAAGTAACGTGACCGGAATTATTACCGATACCAATGCTGTCGCACGTCTGTTACATGAAAATGGCGCTCTCTCATTCTGGGATTACGCAGCTTCGGCTCCTTATGTTGAAATCAATATGCACCCTGCAGACACTTTGGCCCGCAAAGATGCAATTTTCATCAGTCCGCATAAATTTATTGGAGGTCCTGGAACACCGGGAGTCCTTATTCTTAATCGATCCATTGTTCAAAATTCCGTTCCTGTTGTTCCTGGTGGCGGAACTGTTGCCTATGTAAATACTCAGGAGCACCGCTACTTAACCGATATTGAACACCGCGAAGAAGGTGGCACCCCGGCAATCATTGA
>CAILBF010000015.1 GCA_903832395.1 uncultured Actinomycetes bacterium
CACCTACTTTCGCAGGCGTCTCTTTCGCTAAATTAGATAAGCTCGGAAGCATCCAGTGGCCATGCAATGAAGCCAATCCCGAAGGCACTCCAATGATGCACGTCGATAAGTTTGTACGTGGTGAAGGCCAGTTCATGAAGACTCCATATGTACCAACCGATGAAAAAGCCACTCGCAAGTTCCCACTACTGCTAACAACAGGCCGCGTACTGAGTCAGTACAACGTAGGTGCCCAAACACGACGCACAGCAAATAACGTGTGGCACAAGGAAGATATTTTAGATATTCACGAATCCGATGCCCAGTTGCGCGGTATTAATGATGGTTCATGGGTTAAATTATCTAGTCGCGTCGGAGAAACAATTATGAAGGCGCGCATCACCGATGAAGTTCCCGCCGGAGTTGTTTATACAACTTTCCACTTTCCAGAAAGTGGCGCAAACGTCATCACAACTGATTATTCGGACTGGGCAACAAACTGCCCTGAATACAAAGTCACCGCTGTAGAAATATCACCAAGTATTAAAGGCCCTGGAGAGATGGTTGAGACGCATATAGCCGGTGACCCACAGTTAGATTCGATAATTCGAATGGCCAATCAGATTGCCGCCAATGTTCCAGCTAGTAATGCTCCCGAAATTGCAGTCGCCCATCACATTGTCCAGTTCTGGACGCCAGCAATGATTGAGCGCCTGCGCAATGACGTGGATAAAACAACGCTTTCACCAACGGTACTAAAGGCGATAGAAGTATTGCTAGTTAGCCAATAGCTCCATTACTTGTTTAGTTAAACCAGAGTATCCAACGGTTATAACTTCAAGGGGTAAACCGATAAGTGCTGCAGCATCAAGGGCTGCCTGCTCCAATTCAGGTGTGTGTTCTTGGGCTAACCAGATAACGCGTGAGTAGTTCTCAAAATAATCATCGCGAAGATGTGGATACTTATCTAAACCTAGTTCAACGATGACACTGCGGTGGAAAGACTTAGCTAGAAAATCGGTTAAGAAATAAGTTCCGGCATTTTCAGCCATTAACTTCTCGATCTCGGCCGCTCCAGCAAAGATGTCGTAGCAATGATTGCCAGCTAATCGCTTTACGCCGTGTCTTTCAATGACAATATCAAGTGCGCCATATGTGCCGCAATCGGCATAGGCGACGGCACACTGTTCGTGCCTAGCTTTAATTTCAATTAAGAGAGCATCGACTTCGCCGGCAATCTTTTCAGGACGATTATGTAGCAGCGGAGGTAAGGGGTAAATCGTTAAATCTAGGGCTTTGGCGGTTGCAATCTCTTGGATATGCGTGGCTATTGCACCGCAGGCCACGATGCCGATACTCATACGGGGAAAGATAGCCGATCTACAAACTTGTCGTTGAAATCGGCGCGATCGGAGAGTTCAATGTAATCAATCTCCTCCAGCAGGGCAGATGCACCGTGACGCTCTTGAGCCGACAATAAAACCATTTTCGCGCCTTCACCAGCAACGTTACCGGCCGATAAAATCCGCATAACTGAAAGTTTTGGAACGAGACCGATCTTAATTGCAGAGGCAGGGGAGAGGTATGAACCAAATGAACCAGCGAGCAGAACTTGCTGGATTTCAGACTCGGCAACACCAAACTCTTCTAACAGTAAGGCCCAACCAGTAGCGATCGCCGCTTTAGCAAATTGAAGTTCACGAACATCGCGCTGAGTCAGGAAAACACAGTCGGATAAGTCTCCGACCTCTTTGCTCCATGTTAAAACAAATACTCGCTCGCCTTCGCGCTCGAGCAATCTATCGGCCAACGTTGGCGCAACTTCTCGTGCAACTTCATCGGTAACAAATCGGCCCGAGTGATCGAGCAGACCCACACCAACGAGGGAGGCACAAGCATCAACCAAACCTGAACCACATATTCCAATTGCTGGAGTGTCATCAATAGTTCCGATTATTAACTGACCATCAGTGATTTTGATAGTTTCAATTGCGCCAGATGCCGCGCGTACGCCACATTTAATACTTGCCGCTTCAAAGGCAGGACCAGCAGGTGCGGCCGTTGCCAGAATCTTTTCTCCATCACCTAAAACAATTTCGCAGTTAGTGCCAACATCGATAAATAGACGCAGACGCTTATCGCGGTCCATTCCCGAGGCCAACGCTCCAGCAATAATGTCTCCACCAACATAAGCACCCAGGGATGGCAAAATTACTGCTTTAGCACGTGGGTGAATTGCAATTCCAATATCTGCTGCATCAACATCTGGGAAATCAGCGGCCGCCATAATAAATGGTGCAACTCCAAGGGGTTCAGGATCAATGCCAAGGAGTAATTGATTCATTGTGGCGTTACCTGCAATGGCAATTTCATAGACATGGAGCGGATTAACACCGGCTTCAATACAAACCTCTTGGGTCAATTGGTTAAGCGTCTCTTGAGCCAGCGATGAAAGCTTTTGAAGGGCGGCAGGGTCAAGCATCGTTGCACTAATGCGGGTGATGACATCGGCGCCAAAAGGCTGTTGTTTATTGAGAATGGATTTCACAGCTAGGGGAGTTCCAGTGTTGAGGTCAAGAAGTGTTGCAACAACGGTTGTTGTTCCTAGGTCGTAAGCGATGCCATAGCGAAAAGCGGTTGTGTCGCCAGGTTCAATATCTATGAAGGCTTGATCAACGAAGACTGCAGTGACTTTAAAATTAGCTGCGCGAAGAACGCGGGGGATATTGCGCATTGCGGCAAGGGAGGCGGTGCCTTCAATGTCATCGATAGCATCGAATAGACGAACGATATCGGTGCGCTGATCATGCAGCGTTGGCTCTTCTAATTCAACGTAACGCTTTTGAACGGCTGGGCGCAAAATTACTTGGCGTCCAACACCTACGGTTGCCGCCTTTGGACGCGTGGTTAGTGGTGGAACATCGATTGAAATATCGGTGCTTGTACGTACCAAACAGGCAAGACGCCAGCCCTGTTTAATCTCAGTTTCGGTAAATGCACGAAAATCTAACTTTGAAGGTTCAACATCACCATCGGTAATCTTTACGCGGCACTTTTTGCAGGTTCCATAGCCACCGCACGTTGAATCAATGGCAATGCCGTTCCAGGACGCGGCATCGAATGCACTGACGCCAGTTGGAACCGTAATTGTTTTCTCGGCAGATACTGAGCTATCTTTTTCTAGGATTCTAAAAGCGAGCTTGATTCGTCCGGTGCCATCGTGATGGGGCACAAGAGATGGATCTAGCTCTTTTTTACTAATATTACGCACCGTCTCCAGCCGCGGTCTTCGCAGCTTCCATCGCTCTAAAGCGCGTTATCCAGTTTGATCCCCATGGATCTAAACCAAGGAGTAGATCGGCGGCCCGCACAGATTCAACGATGAGCGGAGTACGTGCATCCATAACTGCAGAGGTCAAACCATGAGACATCGCTGCGGGTAAGAATGCGGCGTTGAGTGCATGGCGATAAGGAAGACCGAAAGAGATGTTAGATGCGCCAAGAGTCATGTTCAACCCCCACTTTTCGCGGATTAAATAAATTGTTTCAAGCGTGATTTTCACTGCTTCTGGATCTGCGCCAACTGTCATTGCTAGCGGATCGATTACTAAATTCTCAAGACCAATTCCATGTTTTTCAACGGCGCGCACAATTTTTTCAGTGATGACCATACGCTCAGCAGCCGTTGCTGGAATACCAGTCTCATCATTAGGTAGGGCAATGATCGCTGCGCCATGCTTTTTAATAAGGGGGAGAACTAACTCCATGCGCTCATCTTCACCGGTGACACTATTAACTAGTGCCTTACCTTGATATGTCTCAAGGCCAGCTTGCAGCGCTTCGATGATTGATGAATCGATACAGATTGGCATATCGGTTATCGATTGAATCAACGTAATCGCCTTAGATAAAAGTGCAGGCTCATCCGTTAGGGGAACTCCCATATTTACATCTAGAACATTGGCGCCGCCCGCAATCTGATCGGCGACATCTTTTTCAATGGCCGATAGATCTCCAGCACGAAGTTGCAGTTGAAACTTTTTACGACCCGTAGGGTTAATGCGCTCACCAATGATGCAAAAGGGTTGATCGTGGCCAATCGTTACCGTTTGTCCAGGTGAAGTAAGAACTGTATGCATTGTCTCGTCCTATCTATTCGTTATAGAGCTTCGCGGTATTCTGTTTAGGTCGTTCATAAAGGTATTGAGCGAATCATCGTGCCTAAAATCTGTTATGTGCAGACCACGGACTCCGGGAAGTGAGAGTGCATGCTTGGCCAGCTCGAGAGTTAACTTATAGACCTCTTCACTTTGGTTGCTGGCGCTTTGTACGCGGGCCAAAGTATTGGCCGGAACGTCGATGCCGGGAACCTTATCATTCATGAAACCCAGACCTTTGGCACCTTTTACCAAAACAAGGGTCGGGATGAGTTTTAGGTCGGGAGCTACTTCTGCCACACCTTTACAAAAGGCTTCAAGACGATCAGGGTGATAGCAAATCTGTAGTTGCAAGAACTTCGCACCTGCTCTGTGCTTCTTTAGCGCCCGTTGAATTCTGTAGTCGAATGGGGGAGCTGCGGCATTTTCAACGGCGCCAATATAGAAATCCGGGGCCGGGCTAATCGTGCGACCAGAGAGATACTTACCTGTTGTCATAATTCGGGCGATATTGATCGCTTGAGCGCTGTCGACATCAAAGACTCGACGAGCTTCGGGTTCATCACCTGCTGTGACATCATCGCCGGTCAGAAGAGAGATGTTTGTAATTCCGTGAAGAGCAGCCCCTGCCATGTCGGATTGAATTGCAAGGCGATTCTTATCACGACAAACAATCTGCATAATCGGCTCAAGGCCATGCATAGCCATTGCAATAGCCGTTGTCGTATTAGAGGTATGTGCATGTGCTGCTGGATTATCAGTTGCATTGACGGCATCAAACCAAGGGGAAAGCCTGGCAGCATTTTCTATAACACTTGCCATTCCACCACCATCAACTGATGGGAACTCGGCGGTAAAAACTAGCTCGTTAGTATTTTCTAATTTTTCGCGAAGCACCGACATTAGTGAGCCACGGTTTCGACCGACCAACCAGCTGGAGTTTGCTGATCTCGCTTAGTCACCAAGTTAGCCCATGACGACGTGCCTTCAAGTCGCATATCAACGGGTGGACGTAAATCGTTGTAATGCTCTTTCCAAACTTTAGGAAGGGGAAGAGAGATCGTGCGATCGTATGCTTTAACCCAAATGCATTGCATCTCGGGTTTAACTTCGCAGTGACCATCTTCTCGCACTCCACCACATGGACCATTTCGCAAAGTCTTCGGACATGTCATCGGACATGTCATTCCCGTTGAGTGCAGTACACACTGACCACACATGCGACAGTCCCACACGGGCTCTTTAATCACATGTTCAATAAACGGGAGAAGTTTCTTTAACATGGCAACGCTTTATGCAGTAACCGATGCGCGCTTCTTGGCGATTAAATCTTTAGCGATTCGTACAGCAGTTGAGGCATCGGCGGCAAAACCATCGGCGCCAACAACGTCGGCATATTCCTGAGTTACAGGTGCTCCGCCAACCATGATGATGACTTGATCGCGCAGACCGGCCTTTGTAATTTCATGGATATTGACTTTAAACATCGGCATCGTTGTCGTTAAAAACGCTGACATTCCGACGATATCTGGCTTGTGTTCCAGAATTCCTGCGATGAACTTCTCTGGTGCAACTTGTACGCCTAAATCGATGACATTAAAGCCAGCGCCTTCGAGCATGATGTTGACCAGGTTCTTACCAATATCGTGAACATCGCCCTTAACGGTACCCATTAAATACGTACCGACAGTCTCAGCTCCAGTTTCGGCAAGGAGTGGGCGCAAGACAGTCAGCGCACCCGACATCGCTTTACCCGAGACGAGCATCTCTGGAACGAAGAAATCTCCACGCTCAAAACGCGCACCAACTTCTTCTAGCGCAGGGATGAGCGCATCAAAGAGGATTTGGCTTGGTGTCATACCATCGGCTATTCCCTTATTAGTTAGCTCTAAAACTGCAGGAGCATTTCCAACTAGAGTCTCGTCAAAGAGAGCCTTGATGATGTCGTCATGAGTCATGCTGCACCTATCTTTCCGTCGTGGTTACTTTGTAGTGAGTGGATCTCTTGGATAATAACTTCACCGATCTTTTCTAAATCTTTGTGCGTTAAGCGGGGGGATGGACCCGAAATTGAAATTGCACCGACAACGCGACCATCATCTTCGCGAATTGGGGCAGCCACTGCGACTAAGCCCTCTTCAAGTTCATCGATAATAATTGCAAAGCCTTTTCTACGAACATTTTCCAGCTCAGCTAGGAGCCGAGTTCTAGATGTGATGGTCTTGGCGGTTAGTTTTTCAAGTCTCCCCAAAGGAATCGTTGCAGCCCCATACGCTAGGAGAACTTTACCAAGGGCTGAGGCATGAAGAGGAATGCGCTTGCCGACCCAATTCGTTGCACCAAGTAGATAGTGGCCGTCCACTTGATCGATTAACTGCATCTGACCATTACTTTCAACGGCCAAGTTGGCAGTTTCGCCCGTGCTCAAAGCTATTTTCTCAAGGACCGAATGCATCCGCGCGATTAAAACTGAGTCGTGGTTATGAGCCCGTGCAAATTGAGTTAGGACATCCCCAGCGATGAAAGCACCGTTTCGTTCGCGACGAACTAAACCTTGGCGCTCTAAGGCGCTTAACATCCGCGATGTTGTGCTCTTTGGAATTTCGTGAGCACGTGAGAGCTCTGATAAAAGTGGGGGAGTCGATGATTCCAGGATATGAATAAGGAGTGCACTTGCGCGATCAATCGCCTGCGTTCCAGTTATTAACTCACTCATTGCATCCTCCTCGCCCTGAGATAGTGTTCCATAATATGGAACCACTGTTCCACTATCTAAGGGTATTCTCGTTCGTGTCCAATGGTCAATAGGCACAGAAGGAGCACCACATGTTTGAAAATCGAATGCCTCGATATGAGATTTTGAGCCAGGAATCTATGGCAACGCTGACGCTGGGATGGCGTCGCATCGTCTCTGAAATCGGCATCGAGTTTATGTCTCCATGGGCGCTAGATGTGTTGCGCGATGCGGGCCAAACGGTTGAGGGCGATAACGTTAAGTTTGATCCAGACTGGATCCTTAAGCAGGTTGCATTAGCACCAAGTGAATTTAATCTTCGCGCTCGCAATCCTAAGAACAATGTTCATATCGGTGGCAACTCCATGGTCTTCGGTGGCGTATATGGCCCACCATTTGTGCGCGAAGGTGATGTTCGCCGCGATGCAACTTTTAATGACTATGAGAATTTTTGTAAGTTAGCTCAATCCTTCGATGCGCTAGATAGCGTCGGCGGTGTTGTCTGCGAACCTAATGACTTGTCTCTTGATTCACGCCATTTAGATATGGCATACGCGGCAACAACGCTGACCGATAAATTCATCATGGGTAACGTTGTAACGGCTGAGAATGCAAAAGACGTGATCCGAATGGCTGAAATTATCCACGGTGGTCGCGCCGCGCTCCTGGACACACCAGCACTCATCTCACTGATTAACTGCAACTCCCCATTGCGTTGGGATGATCGCATGCTTGACTCACTTCGCGAATATGTTTTAGCTGGACAGCCAGTAGTTGTAACACCTTTCTTACTTATGGGTGCGATGAGTCCAGTAACAATTCCAGCGACATTAGCGCAGCAAATCGCTGAAGCTCTATCGGGTATTGCGCTTGCACAAACACTTAATCCAGGTTGCCCAATTGTCTTTGGTTCTTTCCTTTCAAATATCGATATGCAATCGGGCTCTCCACAGTTTGGTACACCTGAATCTGGAATTGGTTTGCTGTGCACTGGCCAAATCGCGCGCAGCTTTAACTTGCCATTTCGTGGCGGCGGTGGATTGAACTCTTCACAGACGGTAGATGCGCAATCGGCATATCAATCCATGATGACGATGATGCCAACTTTTCTCTCAGGCACTAACTGGGTCATGCATACTGCCGGTTGGCTCGAGGGTGGACTCGTCTCATGTTATGAAAAATTCGTTCTCGACATTGAAATCCTGCAGTCCCTCATGACTGAGTTCACGCCTTTGGAGTTCAATATTGAATCCTTAGCTTTTGATGCCCACCTAGAAGTTGGCCATGGAGGTCACTTCCTAGGCGCTGCACATACTATGGAGCGATTCCGTGACTGTTTCTATCGACCATTTTTAACTAATAGCGATAACTTCGAGCGCTGGACCCGTCTGGGAGCCAAAGATACTAAGGCGCGCGCGGCCGATATTTATAAGAAGAAGTTAGAGGATTACGTAGCCCCAGATATCGACGCATCGATGCTTAAAGAGCTCGATGAGTTTGTGGCAATGCGTAAAA
>CAILBF010000016.1 GCA_903832395.1 uncultured Actinomycetes bacterium
TTACGAGATCACATTTTTCGCAAAGACCATCCATGCCATAAGCAAAGAGGGCAATCGCTTGCGCTCCCCCAACTGCGTAAACCTCAGTTATTCCAAGAAGTGCACATGTCGCCAAAATAGTTGGATGCGGAAGTCCACCAAATTCACTTTGGGGTGGTGAAGCAACTGCGATAGATGAAACTTTGGCAATTTGAGCCGGAACTACATTCATCATTACGCTGCTGGGATAAACCGCTCTACCCCCTGGAACATAGAGACCTACCCGATCAACTGGAATCCATTTTTCAGCGACGGTTCCGCCATCTACAACGTGGGTTCTCTTATCGCTTCGGATTTGATCATTGTGGACTTTGCGCACGCGTTCAATAGAGAGTTCAAGGGCGACACGAATCTGCGGGTCAAGTTCTGCAAGGGCGCCGTCCAACGCCGACTGGGGAACACGAATACTTGGTGGAGTTATGCCATCAAACTCTTGCGCTAATTTAATTAAATCTTCTTCACTTCCATGTTTAACTCGCAACAAAATAGGTTCAATCAAAAGCATTGCTTCGGCGACATCTAGTGGGGCTCGCGGGAGTTCGCGCTTGTACTCAGCCTTACTCAAGGCTTTTCCGCGAAAATCTACGAAGCGAATCATTGTGTAATTGTAACCGTGGGAACCTGGCCCCAGGAGCAGAATTAGTGAGCAGGCCTTAGACCAAGCAGTTGGGGCCCAAGATTGATTTCAAATCGGCGCTCAAACTCGGTGAGGCAGTGACCAGAGCATCAATTTTCATATGCGTGTTACTACCGTTGTCATTGATTTGTAGATGGACTTCGCGTTTACCAGGGTGAGAGCGCAGTATTTCTTTGATGCGATCAACAATTGGCGGCGTGCATTGTGACATAGGAAGCGAGATAACCAGAGGACCAGCTGGTCCCATTGAAATATCTGGCATCGTCATTTCAAGGGCGGTAAAGCGCAACGTATCTTCGCGCCGATCTACTCGACCCCGTACCGTCACTATTCTGTCTTCGGTCAATGACATTGAATATTGGTTGTACGTATTTGCAAAAAAGAGAACCTCTAGTGAACCTTCTAGATCCTCAACGGTTACGACGGCCCATGAGGCCCCTTGACGCGAAACTTTGCGCGTAACGCTCGTAATCAATCCGCCGATAGTCACAATTGATTCACTTTGTGCGCCATCATCGACTAACTCACTAATACTCATATCCGTACTTGCCCGAAGCACGTGTTCTACTCCAAGCAGAGGATGATCAGAGACATAAAGACCGAGCATCTCACGCTCATAGCTGAGCAACATTGTTTTATCCCATTCGCCTTTTGGGATCTCCAAATCAAGGGTCTCGGCATGACTAATTGAATCGCCGCCAAATAAATCGAACTGCCCTATAGCATCTGCCCGTTTTGTTTCGATCACTGAATCAATAGCCTCTAAATAAATAGACATCAATCCCTTTCGGGTAACGCCCATTGAACCAAATGCGCCGGCTTTGATGAGAGATTCAATAGTTTTCTTATTGCACACTTGTGCATCGACTTTAGCTAGAAAATCACCAAATGATGTAAATCGGCCTTTGGTCTCGCGTGCATTCTTAATCGATGCAACGACTCCCTCACCAACATTTCGAATGGCAGCTAAACCAAAACGAATATCGATTCCACGTGGCGTATATTCGGCATCGGATTCATTGATATCGGGCTCTAAAACTTTGATACCCATGCGGCGGCACTCACTCAAGTAAAGCGCTGATTTGTCCTTGTCGTCGCGCACACTGGTCAAAAGCGCAGCCATGTACTCTGTTGGATAATTAGCCTTTAAGTAGCCGGTCCAGTAAGAAACGACGCCATAACCTGCCGAGTGCGCTCGGTTGAATGCGTAGTCGGAGAACGGGATGAGAACATCCCACAATCTTTTAATCGCAGCGGTTGAATAACCATTGGCTTTCATGCCCGCTTCGAATGGTACGTACTCTTTATCCAAAATATTCTTATCTTTTTTACCCATCGCCTTGCGAAGTAAATCCGCACGACCAAGAGAAAAACCGGCGACTTTTTGAGCAATCGCCATAACCTGTTCCTGATAAACGATTAATCCATACGTATCACCGAGAATGTCTTTTAAGGCATCGACTAACTCAGGGTGAATTGGCTCGACGGGTTTCCGGCCATTCTTACGATCGGCATAGTTATTGTGCGCATTTTCTCCCATTGGACCAGGGCGATAAAGCGCGATAACAGCTGAAATATCTTGAAAGGAATCGGGCGACATAGATCGAAGTAACGCCCGCATTGGGCCGCCATCTAGTTGAAAGACGCCAAGCGTGTCACCGCGCGCAAGAAGCTCATAAGTTTTCTTATCATCGAGGGTTAGATCCTCTAGAACTATATCGATACCTTGGTTTGCTTTGATATTAATAAGTGCATCATCTAAAACTGAAAGGTTTCTAAGTCCAAGAAAATCCATCTTGAGAAGACCGATGGCTTCGCATGCGCCCATGTCAAACTGTGTGATGATTGCGCCGTCGGCTTCGCGTCGGTGAATTGGAATGACGTCCAGCAAAGGTTCGCGCGAAAGAATTACGCCGGCTGCATGTACGCCCCATTGACGTTTTAAACCCTCAAGACCCCGAGCAGTATCGACTACACGCTTAGAGTCTGGGTCGGATTCATAGAGTGAGCGGAACTCGCCAGCTTCACCATATCTATCATCTTTAGGATTGAACACTCCCCCTAAAGAAATATCTTTTCCCATAACTGATGGCGGCAGAGCCTTAGTGAGCTTCTCACCAACCACATATGGATAACCAAGAACACGCGTTGAATCCTTAATCGCCTGTTTAGATTTAATTGTTCCGTACGTAATGATCTGAGCGACGCGGTCTTCGCCGTATTTAGTAGTTGCATATCGAATCATTTCGCTGCGTCTGCGCTCGTCAAAGTCCAAATCGATATCAGGCATAGAGATACGTTCTGGATTTAAAAACCGTTCAAACAAAAGTCCGTGTTCGAGTGGATCAAGACCGGTTATTCCAAGGGCATATGCAACGAGCGAACCAGCTGCCGAACCTCGCCCTGGGCCAACTCGAATTCTAACAGTTTTGGCATGAGCAACTAAATCTGCGACAACTAAAAAGTAACCAGGAAAGCCCATTGCCTCCATAACACCGAGTTCGTAAGCCAGACGGGCTTTGTGCTCAGGTGTTACACGATCGCCCATGCGAGCGATTAGACCGCGCTCTGCCTCTTTTTTAAGCCATGAATCTTCGGTTTCACCGGCGGGCACGCTAAATTGCGGCAGAAGGTTTTCGCCTTCGCGCAGGGTCACATTGCAGCGCTCTGCAATAAGTAATGTGTTGTCACAACTTTCAGGAACCTCTTTGAAGAGCTCACGCATTTGGGCCGCTGTTTTGACGTAAAAACTATCATTGTCGAATTTAAATCGCTTTGGATCTGCCAGAGTAGATCCAGATTGGACGCAAAGAAGCGCTTCATGTGCAGGTGCATCCGACTGTAATGTGTAGTGAAGATCGTTCGTTGCAAGGAGAGGCAAGCCGAGTTCTTTACCCAGTTTTAAAAGATCGGCCTTAACTCGACTTTCAACATCAATTCCATGATCCATAATCTCTAAATAAAAATTGCCTACACCGAAAATATCGCGATAATCACTGGCCGCTTTAATCGCCTCTTTATAAGCACCCATGCGTAATCGAGTTTGGACTTCTCCGCCGGGGCAACCAGTCGTAGCAATTAACCCAGTTGAATACTGTGCCAAAATCTCTCTATCCATGCGTGGCTTGTAGTAGTAGCCCTCGAGTGAGGCAAGAGAGGAGAGTCGGAAGAGATTGCCTAAGCCAACATTGTTTTCGGCCAAAATCGTCATGTGCGTATATGCGCCGCCACCGGATACATCGTCCTCGCCACCATCGGCCCACTTGACGCGCTTTTTTTCTAACCGTGATTCGGGTGCTACATATGCCTCGATGCCAATGATTGGTTTGATTCCAACCTTTTTGGCACTCTTATAAAAATCGAAGGCGCCGAAAACATTTCCATGATCTGTCATCGCAATCGCTGGCATTTTCTGCCGAACTGCTTCATCCATTAACGCACCCACGCGTGCGGCACCGTCGAGCATTGAATACTCGGTGTGAACGTGAAGGTGAACGAAATTATCTGATGACATAGGTGCTTAAGGCTAATACTTAGGGCAAGACAGCATCAGATAGCAACGCCAGTGAGCGTGTGAGATCGGCTGGATATGGCGCGGTGAAGTTGAGTTTGGCGCCAGTAATAGGGTGTGCAAAACGTAACTCTTTCGCATGAAGCCAAGGCCGTGACATTTCAAGGCTCTTGGCTAGAACTGGATCTGCGCCATACGTCGTGTCCCCCACGAGCGGATGATTGAGTGCCGAGAAATGCACGCGTATTTGGTGGGTGCGTCCAGTCTCTAACTCAACTTTCACAAGTGAGACCGCACGATAAAACTCAATTACCTCATAATGCGTAATGGATTCCTTGCCAGTTCCAACAACGGCAAAACGATGATCTTCCTTCGGGTGACGATCAATTGGGGCATCAATCGTTCCCGTTGTGGGATCCATGTGGCCCTGGATTAATGCATGATAAATTTTTTCAACAGTGCGCGTTCTGAATGCATCTTTCAAAACCGTGAATGCCCGATCACTCTTTGCAACGATCATGAGGCCGCTTGTTCCCACATCTAATCGATGGACAATTCCTTGACGCTCAGCGGCGCCACTCGTAGAGATAATGTAGCCAGCAGCACTCAATGCACCGACAACCGTTGGTCCCGTCCAACCAGGACTTGGGTGCGCGGCGCAACCTACAGGTTTATTTATGACAACAATGTCATCATCTTCATAAACTATTTCAAGTCCATCAATAGGTGTCAATGGAATTGCAACAGTATTAATCGGAGCTGGAAGAAGTACCTCGATAATCTGTCCCGCAGTGACCCGTTCAGATTTGAGCATCGCTCTACCTGCGGTAGTGATGTCTCCATCATCGAGCAGTTTTACAACTGACGTGCGCGATAAGCCTAGAACGCGAGTAAGGGCGCTATCTATGCGCTCTCCTGCCACTCCCTCAGGTACGGCAAGTGTTCGCAACTCTCGGTTACTCATGGCGTTAAATCCTTTTTTACAATGGGCGGAATATTACGTACCGACAGGACAACTGACAGTGCAGCAGCAATAACGATCGACGAATCGGCTACATTGAATATAGGCCAATGCGGCAGTTGCATCCAATCGATGACATGACCGCGTAAAAAGCCGGGTTCACGAAAGATACGATCCATGAGGTTTCCCAAAATACCGCCCATGACGAGACCAAGGACGACTATCCAGCCCTTGGAAGTAATTTGTGGGGTTATGTAGAGAATGCCAATCATGACTGCGCAGCTAAAAAATGAGAAAAGCAAGGTGGCGCTGGTGGCAAATGAAAATGCAGCTCCAGAGTTGCGCACAAGTGTGAGCTGGAAAAAACTACCTAGGATTTTTACGCGATCGTGATTCGATAACTGATTTACCGCCCAGGCTTTCGTAGCTAAATCGAGAATCCAGATGAACCAGGCAACACTTAAAAGTGTTCGCCACCTTTGCACCTTTAGCGCCGTTCTTCCTTTTGCTTGCAGAGCATGCAAAGCGTTGCGCGCGGAAATACTTGTAAGCGTGCCTTTCCGATTGCATTGCCACACTCTTCGCAATATCCGTATCGCTTTGAATCAATTCGGTCCAGAGCGCGCTCCGTTTGTAAAACCATATCGCGGGCGTTAATGACGAGTGACATTTCATGCTCACGTTCGAAAGTCTTAGTACCGGCATCGGCTTGATCATCGCCAGCGCCTTCGCCAGACTCTTGAATGAGTGAGTCCATTTCCTTCTCAACAATTGCCAACTCTTGGCGCAATCGTTCAAGCTCTTTGGAAATTTCAGTACGAATCGTTTTCAACTCTGCCGCTGTCCAAGGAATCTCTGATTCGCTGACAACAATTGGAGTTGGGGCAGTTTTAATTGGCTTGAGCGGTGCAACTTTTTTTGCACTCTTGGTAGGACGTGGTGGAGGCGGCATTACAAGTCGGCGCTCTTGAACAACGGGAGCCACAACTGGCGCAGTTACGGTTGAGACTGACACAGTCTGTGATTTTTCATCAACGGTCAACGTTGTCTTTGTGGCCGTCGCTTTGGCGCCTGCCTTCTTCACCGGAATACTCTTTACTGCGCTCTTTTTCGCAACGGCCTTTTTAACAACGGGCTTCTTGGCGATGGCTTTTTTCACGGCGGCTTTTTTAGCCACTGGAGCTTTGGCGCTCTTGGTTAAGGCCTTTTTTGCAGGAGCCTTTTTGGGAAGAGCTTTCTTTACAGGCTTCTTGGGCATGACGCGAACCTTATGCCGATGCACTATGTATATCAACTGCGCCACGGACAATTTTGATCACTTCCATGGCCTAGACTGTGAGCGCTAACTAAAGATGGGCGTTGACGGGGCTATCACCTCACGAGTTCGTCGGAAGAAGTGAGTGAAAACTCATCTAGAACCGGCCTTAGTTGGTAGTTAAGTGGCGTGAGTTTCACGCAAGGTGGGTGGTACCGCGAATCCTGCGACAGCAGCTTTCGTCCCTCCAGAGTTCACTCAATCTCGGAGGTTTTTAATAATGTCATTTCGTGCAATCTCAGCAGCCGTTGATTTGCCTGCCGTTGAACATGAGATTTTAACTTTCTGGGAAACAAACGAAATTTTCCATAAGTCAGTCGAAGCTCGCTCAGCTGCCGAGCATTGGACTTTTTATGAAGGCCCACCTACTGCCAACGGCATGCCGGGAACTCACCATATTGAAGCTCGCGTGTTTAAAGATGTATTTCCGCGCTTTCAAACGATGAAGGGGCGTCATGTAACTCGTAAAGCTGGATGGGATTGTCATGGACTTCCAGTGGAGATTGCCGTTGAAAAAGAGTTGGGCTTTGCCGGCAAAGGCGATATCGAAAAATTTGGCGTAGCCGCTTTCAATGATAAATGCCGTGAATCGGTGCAACGCCACGTAGGAGCTTTCAGCGATATGACTCATCGCATGGGATTTTGGGTGGATTTTGATGAGGCATATTGGACCATGTCACCGGAGTATGTTGAAAGTGTTTGGTGGTCGCTGAAAGAGATTTGGAAAAAAGGTTTACTCGTTCAGGATCATCGCGTTGCGCCATATTGTCCGCGATGCGGAACTGGATTATCCGATCATGAGTTAGCACAGGGATATGAAACGGTTACAGACCCATCTGTCTATGTCCGCTTCCCCGTCACCTCAGGAGAACTCGCCGAGCTTAACGCCAGCCTTCTCGTGTGGACTACAACGCCTTGGACGCTAGTTTCAAATACGGCGATCGCGGTAAATCCAGATGTTGACTATGTGGTTGTAGAAGTCACTGTTGAAGAAAAGACTGAAGTTTTAGTCGTTGCCGAAGCGCTCATTGAGAGCGTAAAGGGTGAGCGCACAATTCTTAAGAAAATTCTGGGCAAAAACTTGGAGCACACAACATATAAGCGTCCATTTGAATACGTTGAAATTCCCAATGCTCACTACGTTGTCCTTGCACAGTACGTGACAACTGAGGATGGAACCGGACTTGTTCATCAATCTCCAGCTTTTGGCGCCGATGACTTAGCGGTGTGCCGGGCTTATGGTCTACCTGTTGTAAATCCAATCGCCCCGGATGGAACTTTCCTTCCTGAGGTCGCTGTTGTGGGCGGAATGTTTTTCAAAGATTCCGACAAAGTTCTAGTCAAAGAGTTAAAAGCAAGTGGCGCACTCTATAAGCACCAACAATATGAGCACTCATACCCGCACTGCTGGCGCTGCCACACGGCACTCATGTATTACGCACAACCATCGTGGTATATCCGTACAACGTCAATCAAAGATGCACTGCTGCGCGAAAATGCTGCGACCGATTGGCATCCAGAGACCATTAAAGATGGACGCTATGGTGATTGGCTCAATAACAATATCGACTGGGCGCTCTCACGCAATCGCTATTGGGGAACTCCCCTGCCGATTTGGCGCTGTGAAAATAAGCACGAAGTCTGCGTCGACTCACTCAAAGAATTAGGAACGTTAGCTGGACAAGAACTATCCAACCTCGATCCACACCGTCCATTTGTTGACGACATAACCTTGCCTTGCCAGGAGTGCGCTTCAACCATGATTCGTGTGCCTGAAGTAATTGATTGCTGGTATGACTCTGGAGCTATGCCCTTTGCCCAGTGGGGATATCCGCACGCTGAAGGTTCAGTTGAAAAATTCAAAGCCTCATATCCCGCCGATTTCATTTGCGAAGCCATTGACCAAACACGTGGTTGGTTCTACACATTAATGACAATTGGAACTTTAGTCTTTGATGAATCCTCTTATAAAACCGTTCTATGTCTTGGTCACATTTTAGATAAAGATGGTCGCAAGATGAGCAAGCACGTAGGAAATGTTTTGGAACCTATGGCGCTCATGGAACAACATGGCGCAGATGCTGTCCGTTGGTACATGCTGGCTGCGGGTTCGCCATGGGCCGCCCGTCGCGTAGGTCATGAGGCAATCAATGAAGTTGTACGAAAGACTTTATTAACGTATTGGAATACAGTTTCGTTCCACGCTCTCTATGCCAAAGCTTCAAATTTTGAATTGAGCCAAAGCCCATTACTTGCCGACCGTCCTTTGATGGATCGTTGGATAATCTCCGAATTAAACTTGCTAATTGGTGAAGTAGATAGCGCATTAACCGGTTTTGATTCACAAATTGCTGGCCGTGCACTTGCCGGATTCATTGATGATCTATCTAACTGGTATGTCCGACGCTCGAGACGACGTTTTTGGGATGGCGATGTCGCCGCGATGGCAACATTGCATGAATGTTTGGTTACCTTAACTCAACTCTTGGCACCGATGGTCCCATTTATCACCGAACAAGTGTGGCAGCTCCTTGTTCGCCAAACGGACTCGAGCGCACAACTATCGGTTCACTTAACTGACTTTCCAATTTCAGACCTGTCCGCAATTAATACCGAACTTGGCCAACAAGTTGCGTTAACGCGCCGCATCGTTGAACTTGGGCGCGCATCTCGCGCTGAATCTGGAATTAAGATTCGTCAGCCTTTGGGTCGTGCCTTGATTGCGGCAAGTGGTTGGGCATCGCTTCCAGTTCAAATGCGCGAACAGATTGCCGATGAGCTCAATGTAATGACATTAGAAGATATCGCTAACGCCGATGGCGATTTGGTAAACATTTCGATTAAGGCCAACTTTAAAACTCTAGGTGCACGATTCGGCGGAGCAGTCCAGGAGATTGCTAAAGCTATTGCTGCCAGTGATGCCACATCCCTCGTAAAAACACTTCGATCTTCCGGGGCCACAAACGTTGGCGAATGGGAAATCACATTAGATGACTTAGTAGTCACTGAAGTTCCAAAAACTGGTTGGATGGTTGCATCTCACGATGGCGAGAGTGTTGCGCTCGATCTAGAGTTAACGCCTAGCTTAATCTTGGCGGGGCATGCACGTGAGGTCATTAGATTCATTCAAGAGCGCAGAAAGAGCGATGGCTTTGACATCTCTGACCGCATTAATATCTCGTGGAACGCAACTGCTGAAATTATCGAAGCTATCGAGAGCGATTCAGCGCATATTCAAGATGAAGTTTTGGCTATTTCAATGGTTCGAAACGATGCGATGGAGTTGGGCGAGAATGAAATTGGTTTAGTAGTAGAGCTAACTAAAGCCCTCTAACAAAGCCCATCAGAAGTTGTACGCCGAAAAAGAGCACAATAAAACTCATATCTAAACTAACTGCGCCTAAACGCAATGGCGGAATAAAACGTCCAACAAAGCGCATCGGGCGATCAGTAATGGCGTATACGGCTTCAACAAAATAGAGTGAGATTCCGCTTGGCTTCCAATTGCGGGCAAACATGCGAATGTAGTCAAGAATTAAGCGTCCAAGCAGTGCCAAAAGAAAGAGTTGAAGAATCCCAGCGAGTAACGAACCAATCCTCATAAACTAATCAGCTCTGATTAAAGAAACTTGCTTGCGCTGCAGCTGATTTGTCTTCGCAGCTTACTTGAAGATTTGCTGGTGAGATTAGAAAAACCTTTTTGGTGACACGTTCAATTGTTCCATGTAGACCAAAAGCAAGACCACTTGCAAAGTCAACAAGGCGTTTGTGCTCAGACTCATCCATGTCAGTTAGATTAATGATGACTGGATTGCCTTCACGAAAGTGCTCACCAATTGTACGAGCTTCGTTATAAAAACGAGGATGCAAAGTAATAATGCGATCTAGAACCGGAAGATCTAGCTGAGGCGCAACTTCCACCGTTGATGTAATTACCGAAGAGACGCTGCGAGCTGGGCGCGCTTTAATGCGAACATCGCTGGACATTGGAGCTGCTGGAAGTGATGAACTCACTGGAGTATCGAACTCTGGGTCATCCATCAACCCTAAATAATTTGCGACGCGCTTGATTGCATTAGCCATGTCTTAACGGTACCTGTTTGGCTACCTAGAACCGAGGATTTGGCTGCCAATACGCAGATGTGTCGCACCGTGTGCGATTGCAATTTCAAAATCTCCGCTCATCCCTGCCGACAGTGCTCGGGCATCTGGGAACCGTTTGAGAAAAGACGATTGCACCGCGGCTAGTTGCGAAAAGGCTTCCTCTGGGTTGCTATCCAAGGGCGCAACGGCCATTAGACCTGCGAGTTTATGAATTGGATTCCTCTCAATTTCTTCGGCTAATGGATATAGGTTCTCGAGGCTAGCTCCCCCACGATGCTCCGCGCTATCCAGATTGACTTGTAGAAATATTTCAAGCGGATGAGTAGCAACTTTTTCAATAATGCGAAAATGGCTCACATCATCAAGGGAGTGAATTACATGAGCCCACGAACAAATTGATTTCAACTTATTGCTTTGAATTTGGCCCTGAAAGTGCCATGTACCAGCGACCGCTGCCGCCTTCGGCGCCGCATCGCCATCGCGATTTTCGCCAAAGTTGTTGACTCCTAGAGTTTTGAGGATTTCAACATCGCTGATTGGAAATGTTTTCGTTACTGCAATGAGAAGAATCTCATTGGGATCTCTTCCGGCATTAGTCGCCGCTTTTGCAATTCGCTCGCGTACATCGCGCAAATTTGCTTCAATCATTTCATGACGATTCATAGCCAGATGACTCCAGCGCTTCGGCCCGTTATGTTGTGGCGGCGGTAGGAAAAATACTCCGAATCTTCCAAAGTGCAGATAGTTGATGCCTCGTAGGTAACACCTTCACTTACTAAATCAGCGATTAAAGCTTTAGGCAGATCTAGTGCAGGGGTGGCATCCCGTGTGAGAGTGAACGCTGCCGGATGAGTTGTGAGAACTTGGTCTGCTAGAGCCTCTGGAACTTCATAACACTTCCCACAAATAGATGGGCCTAACTGGGCGTGAATGGAACCAGCACCTAATTGACGCATCTGATGAATAACTTTAACGGCAACTCCATTTACTAACCCAGCTCGTCCTACGTGCACAGCTGCAACTACACCGGAAGATGACAAGAGCAAAGGGATGCAATCGGCGGTTAAAACTCCGAGTGCTAAACCCGGAGTTGTCGTGATGAGTGCATCGCACGTTGGATCGATCTCAATTAGTGAGCTGACTATTTCAAATGAATCACCATGAGTTTGATTCATAAATTGCACAGCACCGGTTATTGGTTCAAGCAGGGCGCGATTAGCCAGGACGACATCACGATCATCGCCCACGTGAAGAGCTAAATTGAAAGACTCATAGGGCGCAAGGCTTAAGCCTCCACGCCGATCTGTAAAAATCGCTGGCAAAATCCCTTACTTCATGAAGTCAGGGACGTCGATCTCATCCTCAGAGACGAGCTCTTCAAAAGTAACGCGTCGACGCGGAGTTGGATCATCACCGAGTTCAAGGGCCACTGACAAAGGATCATTTGAGGCGATGGGGTCGGCCTGGCCACCCAGAGTTGCTGCATCAATGACTGGAGTTGAAACCCGTTTAGGCTCTCCCCCTTCAAAACCTGCAGCTACAACGGTAATTCGAACTTCATCGCCAAGAGCATCATCGATCGTTGTTCCAAAGATAAATTTCGCATTTGGGTGAACTGCCGATTGAACTAACTCGCAGGCTTCATTAACTTCAAAGAGTCCCAAATCAGATCCGCCTGAAATCGAAAGTAGCACTCCCATGGCGCCATCGATCGAGGCCTCAAGAAGCGGGGAGGAAATTGCAAGTTCAGCGGCACGCAAAGCTCGGTTTTCACCGCGCGCAGAACCAATACCCATAAGCGCAGATCCCGCACCTGCCATAACAGCTTGAACATCGGCAAAGTCGAGGTTAATTAAACCTGGTTGCGTAATAATTTCGGTAATTCCTTGCACGCCTGAAAGCAAAACTTGATCGGCGCTCTTGAAAGCATCAGCTAAAGTAATTGTTCGATCTGAAATTGCAAGTAGTCGATCATTAGGTATAACAATTAACGTATCTACTTCGTTGCGCAGTGCTTCAATTCCAGCATCGGCTTGCGTCGAACGTAGTTTTGCCTCAAA
>CAILBF010000017.1 GCA_903832395.1 uncultured Actinomycetes bacterium
GCTAACTGGGCCACGCTGCGTAGATTAGTTGAAAATCTGGTCAGGACCTGGGAAATTGCCGGCTTTAACATCGTCGGCGAACTCTGCCGTTGCCGCCAACATCTCTGCCCGCAGATTGCGATAGGCCTTAGCTAATTTCGGCGGATTTTTGGTTATGCCCATCAAATCTGTCCACACCAATACCTGTGCATCACATTGAACACCTGCCCCGATTCCAATGGTCGGAATGGTGAGCGCGGCAGTAATTCGGGCTGCAAGTTCGGCCGACATTAGCTCTAGAACTAAGGCAAAGGCACCGGCTTTTTCGATCGCCAATGCGGCCTCAAAAATTACATCGGCATTAGTTCTGCCCTGTACTTTATAGCCGCCTAATTGATGAAGAGCTTGCGGAGTCAGGCCAACGTGGCCCATCACTGGAATTCCGGAGGCGACAAGTTTTTCAATAGTTTGTATATGTGCCCCCTCTATTTTTACTCCCATCGCACCAGCCTCTTTGAAGAATCGAGTGCTCGTAGCAAGCGCCTGCTCAGGTGAGGTTTCATAGGAACCAAATGGCAGATCTGCAATCACTAGCGCCGACTTGCTGGCGCGCACAACTGCCCGAGTGAGCGGGATTAACTCATCGACCGTTACAGGGATGGTGTTCTCATGGCCAAGAAAATTATTTCCCGCACTATCGCCAACGAGTAAAACGGGGATTCCGGCTTCATCAAAGATTTCGGCCGTCATGGCCTCATAGGAGGTGAGCATCGCCCATTTTTCACCGCGCACTTTGGCGGCAGCTAAATCCAGAATCGTGACGCGTCGGTGCATCGCACCGCCATATAAGGCTTCCATGATTGTCCTCTCCTCGAGGCTCGCAGAATGCAAGTCCCCGGGTACAGAGATAAGGGTACCCCTGTTACTCTTGAAAAATGAAGCTGCGTGTGGCGCTAGCCCAAGTCAATCCAACCGTGGGCGACCTTGCGGGTAACGCGCTTCTGATTACATCGGCCGTTGCTGCCGCGGAACAAGCTGGCGCACATATTGTGACCTTTCCCGAAATGATTGTTACCGGTTATCCCGTAGAGGATTTAGCGCTGCGCCCTTCTTTTCAGAGCGCTAGCAAGAGCCAGATCGCCCAGATTGCCAAGAGCATTCACGGTGATTGTGTGGCCATCATCGGCTACTTAGATACTTCCGAAGCGGGCCGGCCACAAAATGCGCTCGCCATAATCCATGAGGGTGTGATCAAAGCCCGATACGTTAAACGCCACCTACCTAACTACGGCGTCTTTGATGAGTTCAGAAATTTCATGGCGGGGGATGAAAGCCTTGTTGTTCGAATCCATGGTGTCGATGTGGCGTTTGCAATTTGTGAAGATATTTGGCATCCACTTCCCGATATTGCCAAACGAACTCCGGGCTTATTGGTCGTACCAAATGGCTCCCCATATGAGAGAAATAAGGATGATGTGCGGTTGGCCCTGGTTCAAAAGCGCGCCAAAGAAGTTGGCGCGCCACTGGCATATGTAAATATGACGGGCGGACAAGATGATTTAGTTTTCGATGGCGACACAATTGTGGTTGATAAAACTGGAGCGTTAATCGCTCGAGCTCCACAGTTCGATGACCTTCTTATGATTGTTGACATCGAATGCAGCGTTGAAACATCCTCTCCAGATGTCGTTATTTCAAGTGAAGCTGGCGAACTTAAGAATACGATTTCATCAACTGTTGCCGCGCGCCTTGGCGATGAGGCCGAGATGTGGCAAGGGCTAGTTGTGGGTCTGCGCGATTACATCGCCAAAAATGGATTTAAATCGGTAGTACTTGGACTATCTGGCGGAATCGATTCAGCGCTAGTAGCGGCCATTGCAATCGATGCAGTCGGAGCCTCCAATGTTTATGGAGTTGCAATGCCGAGTAAGTACTCATCGGGCCACTCTGTAGAAGATGCACAGGCTTTAGCAAATGCCACCGGTATTAATTTTCGAACCGTTCCAATTGCCCCGATGGTTGATGCATTCATGAGTAACTTAGATTTAACGGGGTTGGCCGAGGAAAATCTACAGGCCCGGGTGCGCGGTACGACGCTGATGGGGATTTCAAATGGCGAGGGCCACATTGTTTTAGCAACGGGAAATAAGAGCGAGTTGGCCGTTGGGTATTCAACGTTATATGGCGATGCCGTCGGCGGCTTTGCTCCCATTAAAGATATTTACAAGACCGATGTGTGGGCTTTGGCTAATTGGCGCAACGCACAAGCAAGGGCAGAAGGATTAACGCCACCAATTCCCGAGCGCTCCATTACTAAAGAGCCCAGCGCCGAACTTCGACCCGATCAAAAAGACTCGGACTCTCTGCCCGATTACGCGCTTCTCGATCAAGTTTTACGCCTCTACGTCGATGAGGATCATGGCTTTGAAGCTTTAATCAAAGAGGGCTTCGAGCCCGAACTCGTTAAGCGCGTGATTGGTTTAGTGGATCGCGCCGAATACAAGCGTCGCCAATATCCACCTGGCACCAAAGTTTCAGCCCGTGCCTTTGGAAAAGATCGCCGTCTGCCAATGACTTCACGCTGGAGTCAGTCGTAGAAGTTGCGAATAGTTCGCAACTCGCTTAATTCTTAACTCCTTGTAAACTTACCTGCATGCAATCGATTATCACCTGGTTTTTCACACGTAACCGGATAGTTGATTTTTGCTTGTCAACTTCTTGCAGCTGCTGATTTTTTCTTAATCAGTTTTAAACCTGCAGTTTTTCATCAACTATTTCTAGGGAGAATTATGAGAATTTATAACAGCATTACAGAGGTTTTTGGAAACACCCCTTTAGTTCGCATCAATAAGCTAACTGATGGCGCACAAGGAAACGTCTATGCAAAGTTGGAGTTCTACAACCCAACATCTTCGGTGAAAGACCGTTTGGGAATTGCAATGATCGATGCCGCTGAAGCAAGTGGCGCACTAAAGCCGGGCGGAACAGTTGTTGAGGCAACATCGGGCAACACTGGTATCGCTGTGGCAATGGTTGCAGCCGCGCGTGGCTATAAGTCCATTTTCACGATGCCAGAATCGGTTTCAAAGGAGCGCCGCAAACTTATTCTGGCCTTTGGTGCCGAATTAGTTTTAACTCCAGCGGCTGAGGGCATGAAAGGCGCCGTAGCTGCAGCTGAAAAACTAAGTGATTCCGGCGCAGTTTTAGTTCGCCAATTTGAAAATGAGGCAGGCCCCGCAATCCACTATGCAACAACTGGCCCCGAAATTTGGCGTGATCTAGATGGGCAAGTCGATGCATTCATCTCAGGAATCGGTACCGGGGGAACTATTACCGGAACTGGCAGATTCTTAAAAGAGAAGAATCCAGGAATTAAAGTCTTTGGTGTTGAACCTGCGGCATCGCCAATTTTAAATGGCGGCGCACCTGGACCGCACCCACTTCAGGGCATTGGAGCGAACTTCATTCCAAATATTCTCGACCGCACTGTCTATGACGAGATTTTGGATGCAACTGCAGATGATGCAATGAAATATGCGCGTAGAGCTGCTGCTGAAGAGGGAATCCTGGCTGGAATCTCATCGGGTGCAACGTTGTGGGCAGCTACTGAAGTTGCCAAACGCCCAGAGTTTGCCGGAAAAAATATTGTTGTAATTGTTGCATCATCTGGTGAGCGTTACCTGTCAACGATCCTGTATCAGGATTTAGCTGAGTAAAATGATCTCTAGAATATTTGAAGATCTCGATAACGCTCTGACTAAAGATCCAGCGGCTAGAAATCGTCTTGAAGTTTTACTGGCCTACCCAGGTGTTCATGCAGTGTGGGGTTTTCGCGTAGCTCACTTCCTCTGGCGAAATAACTTAAAACTTATCGCTCGTATTTTCTCTAGCTGGGTGCGCACTGCGACCGGAATTGAAATCCATCCTGCGGCAACGATTGGGCGTCGATTCTTCATCGACCATGGAATGGGCGTAGTTATTGGCGCAACTGCCATCATTGGTGACGATGTCATGATGTATCACGATGTGACGTTAGGGGCCCGTTCATATGTGAAAGGTAAGCGCCACCCAACCATTGAAAATAACGTTGTTATCGGCGCAGGAGCCAGAGTCATCGGCGACATCACTATTGGCCATGGCGCACGTATTAACGCCAATGTGGTCATTACAAGGGACATACCAGCGCAAAGCACGCTAGATAGCAGTGAATTCTTCGTTATTTAATGAGTTAACACGGCCGTAACCTGCCTTTGCAAGAATGCTGGCCATGTCACTAGATGCCGATAAGCAACAAGAGTTCGTTCTACGAACAATTGAAGAGCGCAACATTCGTTTTGTGCGTTTATGGTTCACCGATGTTTTGGGCTTTCTAAAGTCAGTTGCAATCGCACCTGCCGAACTCGAGAACGCATTTGATGAGGGCATTGGCTTTGATGGTTCGGCAATCGAAGGCTTTGCTCGCGTTACTGAATCTGACATGTTGGCAAAACCAGATCCCTCAACTTTTTCAATTTTGCCCTGGCGCACTGAATCACCTGGGGCCGCGCGCATGTTCTGCGACATCACCATGCCAGATGGAACACCTTCTCCGGCCGACCCTCGTAATGTCTTGCGTCGCATTTTAGATAAAGCTGCAACTATGGGCTACACCTGTTACACCCATCCAGAGATTGAGTTTTTCTTATTTAAATCAATGCCAGAAGTTGGCGTCGCACCAGCTCCAGTTGATCAAGGCGGCTACTTCGATCACACTCCTGCAGTTGTAGGTCACGACTTCCGCCGACAGGCAATTACTTTGCTTGAGGCAATGGGAATCTCCGTGGAATTTTCACATCACGAAGGTGGACCAGGTCAACAAGAGATTGACTTGCGCGATGCTGACGCGCTAACAACGGCCGATAACATCATGACCTTTCGACATGTCATCAAAGAGGTCGCGATGGATCAAGGTTTCCATGCATCTTTTATGCCAAAGCCTTTTACTGATCATCCGGGCAGTGGAATGCATACGCACGTATCGCTATTTAAGGGCGAAGAAAACGCTTTTTATGATGCAAAGGCCCAGTACAACTTATCTAATGTTGGTCGATCTTTTATCGCTGGCATTCTCAAACATGCACCTGAAATTACTGCGATAACTAATCAATGGGTGAACTCGTATAAGCGCCTGCATGGCGGAGGAGAGGCACCGGCAGTTATCAACTGGGGACCAAGTAATCGCGGAGCACTTGTGCGTCTTCCCATGTACAAGCCAGGCAAAGAGAACTCAACGCGCATTGAATTTAGATCACCGGATACTGCATGTAATCCATATCTTGCCTATGCCGTTATGTTGGCAGCTGGACTGAAAGGCGTAGAAGAAGGCTATGTATTGAGCGATGCAAGTGATCCAATCTCACTTCCAACCGATCTCAATGAGGCAATTCTACAAATGGAGAAAAGCGCACTTGTGCGTGAGACGTTAGGCGAGCATGTATTTGAGTATGTGCTTCGCAATAAACGCGCTGAATGGCGAGATTACAGTCGCCAGGTGAGCGCTTACGAATTAGACAGGTATTTGCCGGTTCTATAAACAGAGAAGTGGCAGATATAATCCTCATATGCTGAGGAAGGCTGTAACTCTCGTATTAACTCTCTGCATATCGCTATTAGGCCTGCAGAGTGTTCAGGCCTCTCCACGCGTCTTTGGAACTTATCAACTTGATTTTCTGCCTATTGCCACTAATTTAGGAAGTGCAATCCCAACAGAGGCGATTGCAAGAGAGTTGACACGTTTAGCAAGTTTGGCCTTTGAAGATGCTAGCCAAGGAAGAATTAAATTTTCATTTAGAAGATTATTACCAGAGTACAAAGCTAGCGAAAGAGTTGACAATGCAACCCAAGTGGGCAAATTTTACGGCACACCCGCTGTAGCCGATTCTGGTTTTGCTGGTGTATTTGTCGTCGGGATCATTCCGAATGACTCCACGGTATTTTTTGCAGGGCAATCCGATACAGGCCAAAATTTGATTATGAACGGCCCGCTAAATACAAATGGATCTACTGTTCATGTGTTTACTCACGAACTCGGCCACAACTTCTATTTAATGCACGCCGATACTTCGGTGTGTTCTGTAGTCAATAGCCAATTGACGTGTGATCGAAATGACTATGGAGATAAATCCGATCCGATGGGCAGTTACATAATCGGTTACTATTCGAATCCACCTTTGGCACGTTTCAGTGCAACTATGCTCGACCAGCTCGGCCTGATCGCTGCAACGGAAAAGACCGAAGTACTAGATTCTGGTGATTTCACAATCGTTCCCGTTTACCCACTTACGCGCTCTGGCGTGCGCCTTCTCGAGATTCCTATTAATGATGAAGTTGCGTACACCATTGAATATCGGGATCCCGTGGGGGTGGAGGCTCAATTAAATGCAACGCAAATAAATGTGCCAGGGGGGAATAGTTATTACCCGACAATTCCATCGTACGGTTTTCAACTTCGAATGGTCAAACCCCTAGCAACTCACAGTGACGGGCTATTGCCTGTAATTAACTATGGACTACATGGAGGAACGGCGCTTGTTGTCGACTCTCAGTCTGGGCGGCAGGGTTTTGATGCAGGACGAACTCAAAATCTCTCGGACGGGACCGTAGTCACATTCATTAGCTATGACTCTGTAGCAGGCGCAAAAATTCGCATAACTCGGCCCAAAGACTCTTCGCCACCAGTGATAAATTCTCCTACGTTCCGCATGTATACAGAAAGTGGCTCGTATTACACCACCAACGATCTGACAATTAAGAAATCTGCGGAAGGCAGTAGTGATTGGCCGATTTTTAAATTAGATACTCGAGCAATTTCAGATGATCGCCGCTTAAAAACTGTCAGTTTACTTTTTAACGGTGAAATTGTTGCAACTCAAAGTGATGTGCCACTCGGAGCAAAAAACCTCCTGATATATAATCCAACTCAGACGGGTAAATTTGATGTAACTGTCGAAGCGAGCGACTACTTAGGCAATAAATCTACCGCTAGTTTAGGAACCTATAACTTAATTAAGTATTTACTGCAAAAACCTTGGATAACTAGCAGCGTTAAAGAAGATACCTTGACTATTATAGTTAATAGACTCGCCACGGAGAATATTAAGTATGAGATATCTAATATCTCAGCGGGAAACTTAATTGACCAATCTACCCAAGGCAACAGCACAACTTTCACAGTTGGTGGGTTACGTTCTAAGCAAAACTTCACAGCACAATTTTCAGGCACAGATGAATTTGGAAATACCGATGATGGCTCAACGTTTGAGACCGAAATTCCGGGGCTAACATGCGACAGTTCGCAATGTTATGTTGGCATTACATGGGATGTTAATAATCTTTACTGGCAATCAATTACAGGCAAACTTGAGCTGCAAGAAAAACTAGCCAATAAGTGGAAGACGATCAAATCGGCAACTGCAATTAAGGATTCAACTAGGGTCGGGGGCTTTCCGTACACCTATAAAATCTCCATGATTTACACACAACCCGGGACGCATACATATCGCCTATATATCGCTCCAAGCAAGAAGTTCACCGCGTGGATTGGGCGCAGCTTCACCCAAATCGTTCTGCCTTAACCTCCTTTGATTCATTTCACGGCTTGAGTTAGACTTAACCTATGTTGCGCAGTCTCCTCCTTAGCTGCCGTGGCGGGGTCAAATAACCGATCCCCTCGCCGCGGGGTTTGTCGTATCGGTACAAACCCCGAGCCCATAAGGAGCAGTAAATGAACTTTCCGAAACAATCACCGTCCACGATGCCAGTGCATCGCTACGAGCCTTTTCACCCGATCGATCTTCCAGATCGCACCTGGCCATCTAAGAAAATTACGCATGCACCTAAGTGGTGCTCAGTAGATCTTCGCGATGGCAACCAAGCGTTAATCGATCCAATGGATACCCCACGCAAGTTAGCGATGTTCAAGCTTCTTGTAGCGATGGGCTATAAAGAGATTGAGGTTGGCTTTCCTAGTGCATCACAGACCGACTTTGATTTTGTACGAAAGATTATTGAAGAAGACTTAATCCCTGACGATGTCATCATCCAAGTTTTAACCCAGGCCCGTGAAGCTCTTATTAAACGCACCTTTGAATCTATAAAGGGATCAAAGCAGGCAATCGTCCACTTATATAACTCGACATCGACTTTGCAACGTCGGGTTGTATTTGGTTTAGATAAAGCGGGCATTAAAAAGATTGCAACCGATGCCGCGCAAATCTGTCTTGATTTAGTCCCAACAGTTCCAGAGACAAAAATATCTTTCGAATACTCACCTGAGTCATATACCGGTACAGAACTTGAATTCGCCGCTGAAGTCTGTAACGCCGTTAATGCGATCTGGAAACCAACTCCAGCGTGGAAGACGATTATGAACTTGCCGGCAACGGTTGAGATGTCTACGCCGAACGTCTATGCCGATTCAATCGAGTGGATGTGTCGTAACTTGGAAAATCGTGACAGTGTCATTGTCTCTCTCCACCCGCATAATGATCGCGGAACTGGCGTGGCCGCTGCCGAACTTGGTTATTTAGCTGGGGCCGATCGTATTGAAGGAACGCTCTTTGGAAATGGTGAGCGCACTGGAAATGTCTGTCTTGTAACCTTGGGAATCAACTTAGTAACTCATGGCATCGATCCACATATCGATTTCTCAAATATTGATGAGGTTCGCCGCACCGTTGAGTATGCAAATCAACTTCGTGTTCCAGAGCGCCATCCATACGGCGGAGACTTAGTTTTTACCGCCTTTTCAGGCTCACACCAAGATGCAATTAAAAAGGGTTTTGATTTGATGGCAGTTGATGCAAAGACTGCAGGACGCGAAGTCCGCGATCACACGTGGGCAGTTCCATATTTGCCGATCGACCCATTAGATATTGGCCGCAGCTATGAGGCAGTTATTCGCGTCAACTCCCAGTCGGGTAAGGGCGGTGTTTCATATCTGATGAAGAATGAACATCACTTAGATTTGCCGCGCCGTCTGCAGATTGAATTCTCAAAAGTTGTACAGGCCAAGACCGATGCCGAAGGCGGCGAGATTAGCGCCGATGAACTATGGACGATCTTTGAAGATGAATATTTACCAACTGAGAGTGCACCGTGGGGAAGGTTTCGACTTAAAGGTTTGAGTCAGACATCGGTTCTTGGTGAAGATGTGCACTTAACGGTTTCAATCTCTGACCGCGGCGAACTTCACGAACTCAAAGGCCAGGGCAACGGTCCAATCGCCGCCTTCTGCAATATCTTGCAGAGTTATGGCGTTGACGTTCGCGTCCTTGATTATTACGAGCATGCTTTGGCTGCAGGAGGAGATGCCTCAGCTGCGGCATACCTTGAGTGCGCAATCCAAGGTGATGTCTTCTGGGGCGTCGGAATCGATCCCAATACGACGACGGCATCGCTCAAAGCTGTCGTGTCTGCCATTAATCGGGCAATTCGCTAACACACGCACTACCTTTATCGCTATGAGTTTATATAGAGACGAAGCCATTGTGCTACGAACTCAAAAACTCGGCGAAGCCGACCGCATCATCACGCTTTTAACGCGCGATCACGGTCGAATTCGCGGTGTTGCCAAAGGCGTACGGCGCACGATGTCAAAGTTTGGTGCACGCCTTGAACCAGGAAGCCATATCGACGCCCAGCTCTATGTTGGAAAAACTTTTGACACCATTACACAAGTGGAAGCGTTAATGAATTACGGCGAAGCCCTAACCGATGATTATCAGCGCTGGACAGTGGCTTCAGCCATCCTTGAAGCCGCCGAGCGCTTTAGTCCTAATGAACACGAACCGGCTTTTAAGGAGTTTGGCTTAGTGGTCGGAGCAATGAAAGTATTGGCAGAAAATCGCTATGAGCCATTATTAATTTTAGATGCTTTTCTTTTACGCTCCTTAGATGTTGCGGGCTATGCACCTTCTATGACTATCTGCTCGAACTGTGAAAAACCTGGACCTCACCGTTATTTTTCTTTAGTTGGTGGCGGCTCTGTATGTGCAGATTGCAGACCTTCGGCATGTGCAACACCTGCTCCAGAGACTTTAATTTTAATGGACGCATTACTTCGCAGTGATTGGGAGATCGCATCGGCAAGTGAGGGAAAGTTTCGCCGAGAGGCAAGTGGTTTGATCGCCGCGTATTTACAATGGCATCTTGAGCGGGGATTGCGGAGTTTGCCGATGGTTGAGCGCGTATGACAATTCATATTCCAAATCACGTTGCAATTGTTATGGATGGCAATGGTCGATGGGCTAAACAACAGGGATTACCTCGAACCGCAGGACATGAGGCAGGGGAGGCCGCACTCTTTGATGTAGTTGCCGGTGCGATTGAGTACGGAGTTAAAGAGATAAGCGCCTATGCATTTTCAACTGAAAATTGGCGTAGATCTCCGGAGGAAGTTAAGTTTTTAATGGGCTTTAACCGTGATGTTATTCGCAGGCGCCGTGATGAGATGAATGACATGGGTGTTCGAGTTCGCTGGGTAGGACGGCCAAAACGTTTGTGGAGCAGCGTTATCAATGAGCTGGAAGAGGCTGAGGAGTTAACTAAGAAGAACAAAGTATTAACGTTAAACATGTGTGTTAACTATGGTGGCCGTTCTGAAATAGTCGATGCGGCTACTGAATTAGCTCGTGACGTAAAACGTGGAAAAATAAAAGCCGATTCAATAACAGAGAAGGTTTTTGCTAAGTATTTGGATTCACCGACAATGAGTGATGTGGACTTATTTTTACGCTCATCTGGTGAACAGCGCACCAGCAATTTCTTGCCGTGGCAATCGGTTTATGCCGAGTTCGTTTTCATGGATGTCTTATGGCCAGATGTTACGCGTAAAACTTTGTGGAAAGCTATCGAAGAGTATTCAAAACGTGATCGAAGATTTGGAAGAGCGTAGCGATTCCGAATTGAGGATGCCAGCGGAAGAGCTTAAGTAGCTGCGACTACTGCCCACATTATTAAAACACCAATTCCGGTCATAACTAAAGTCCAGCGCGATTCGTGACGTGAATGCGCCTCGGGTAAAATATGTGATGTCGCAATATAGATAACAAAGCCAGAAAATAGTGCTAAATAAAGGGCAAGATATTTGTCGTTGAGCGCAAGGTAGGTGCCCAAGCTTGCGCCACCAATGCGCGCAATTGCATCAACACCTAAAAGATATTTACTTGACTTGGACCAGTGCCCACTTTTTACCAGCATCGAAACGGTATTGAGACCATCACTAAATGCGTGAACAACCACAGCTAAGAACACTGCAACGCCCAATGCGGTGCTCACACGAAATGCAACGCCCAGTCCGACGCCGTCTAGAAAGACGTGACCACCCATAGCAAGAGCGCCGATAGTTCCAGAGATTGTGTGGTGCTCGTGATCATGGCCGTAATCTGATTCGACGGGTTCGTGTGAGCCAAAGCTGCGCTCAAGAATATGCAGCAATAGGAAGCCCGCCAAAATTGCGATTGAGACGACTGGAACACCTGCGAATACATCCTTGTTCCTGGCGAAAACTTCTGGCATTAAATCAAAGCCGACTAAGCCAAGAAGTAAACCAGCTGAGAGCCCTAAAACTAAGTGAAAGCGATCACTGGATTTAAAAGCCAGAACTCCGCCTGCAGTTGTTGCCATGACTGTGAAGATGGCAAAAAGGATCGCGAGATTCATAATTTAAGCGTATCGCGATTAGGCTAGGGCTCATGTTCGCAGTCGCCCGATTTAATGTCCCTCTTGCCGAATCCGCCGCTTTTCAAAGCAATCTTGAAGTGGCCCTTTCGGCGTTAGCTCTCTGCCCTGGATATATAAAGGGTGAGTTTGGGCAAAATCTCGATGAGACCACGCTCTGGTCGCTCACTACGCATTGGGAGAACGTTGGCTCGTATAGAAGGGCGCTTAGCAATAATACGGTCAAGATGCAGGCGATTCCGGTTTTAGCCCAGGCAATTGATGAGCCTGGTGCATATGAGGCGCCATATACCGAGTAAAATTTCCTGCACGGGAGTAACACCAGTTGCTTTTCGCCGACAGCCAGCCGGATGGAGATTATTGTGGCAACGGATCGTTTAGAAAATATCGTAGGTCTTGCAAAACGTAGAGGTTTTGTTTACCCCTCATCTGAAATTTACGGCGGACTTCGAGCATCGTGGGATTACGGTCCACTTGGTGTTGAACTTAAAAATAATGTTAAGCGCCAATGGTGGAAATCAATGGTCATGGGTCGCGATGATGTAGTCGGCCTGGACTCATGTGTAATTTTATCTAAAGAGGTCTGGGAAGCATCGGGCCACGTAGCGACTTTTAGTGATCCTTTGACCGAGTGCACTGCATGTCATAAGCGCTATCGCGCAGATCATTTAATGGAGGCCTACGAGGCCAAGCATAAAAAAGAGGCTGGATCACTAAGTGACATTAACTGTCCAGCCTGCGGTAACAAAGGTCAGTTCACTGAACCAAAACAATTTAGTGGAATGTTAAAAACTTATCTTGGACCCGTCGAAGATGAATCTGGATTGGCTTATTTGCGTCCAGAGACTGCACAGGGAATCTTTATTAACTTTGATCAAGTAATGACAACATCTCGCAAGAAACCGCCATTTGGCATTGGCCAAATTGGTAAATCTTTTCGTAATGAAATCACACCTGGAAACTTTATTTTCCGCACTCGTGAATTTGAGCAGATGGAGATGGAGTTCTTTGTAGTTCCGGGAACGGACGAGGACTGGCATCAATACTGGATTGATACACGTATGGCCTGGTACTTAGATCTTGGAATTAATCCAGAGCGCTTGCGCCTCTTTGATCATCCGAAAGAGAAGTTGTCGCATTATTCAAAGCGCACCGCAGATATCGAATACAAGTTTGAGTTTGCCGGCACTGAATGGGGCGAGTTAGAGGGCATTGCTAATCGCACTGACTTTGATTTAAAGGCGCACTCTGCCGCCTCCGGCAAAGATTTGTCGTACTTTGATCAAGAAAAGGGCGAACGTTGGACGCCTTTTGTCATCGAACCCGCAGCTGGTGTCGATCGTTGTGCACTTACTTTTTTAATGGATGCTTTCACTGAAGACGAAGCACCTAATAGCAAGGGCGAGATGGAAAAGCGCGCAGTATTAAAACTAGACCACCGTTTAGCACCAATCAAAGCTGCAGTCCTTCCACTCTCACGCAACGCTGATTTATCGCCAAAGGCCAGAGATTTAGCGGCGCAGTTGCGTAAAAATTGGAGCATTGATTTTGACGATGCGGGTGCAATTGGCCGCCGTTATCGCCGTCAAGATGAGATTGGTACTCCATACTGCATCACGATTGACTTTGAAACGCTAGAGGATAATGCAGTCACAATTCGCGATCGCGACACAATGGCACAAGAGCGCATCGGCATTGATAATGTCGAAGCGTGGTTAGCGCCACGTTTACTAGGGTGCTAAAACCACTTCTACTTCCCCTTTCAAGCGGTGATCATTACATTGACCCACCGGTTGTTTTAGCTCCCATGGCTGGAATAACAAATGCACCATTTCGCACGCTTTGTCGCGAACAAGGTGCAGGTTTATTTGTTTCGGAGATGGTGACTGCGCGTGCATTAATCGAGCGCCGACCAGAAACTTTGCGCATGATTGTGCCAGGCAAAGATGAATGGCCACGTTCGGTGCAGTTATATAGCGTTGATCCCACGACGATGAGGGCCGCGGTCACGATGCTTGGAAAAGAAAACTTGGCCGATCATATTGATATGAACTTTGGTTGCCCGGTTCCAAAAGTGACACGCAAAGGCGGGGGAGCGGCGCTTCCATATAAACGTAAACTCTTTTCAAACATTGTCCAAGCCGCAGTTGAAGCCGCTAAGCCTTTTGGAATCCCAGTCACCGTAAAGATGCGTATTGGAATCGATAGCGATCACCATACATATTTAGAGGCGGCACAATCTGCCGCCGACCTCGGAGTTGCTTGGGTTGCACTGCACGCACGTACCGCGGCACAAATGTATGAAGGTAAATCTGATTGGTCGGCAATCACACGTTTAGTCGAGCACTTAAAGCCAAGCGGAGTACCTGTTTTAGGCAATGGTGATATCTGGTCAGGCCACGATGCCGTCAATATGGTTCGCGAAACGGGATGTGCTGGAGTAGTTGTAGGCCGTGGTTGTTTAGGACGTCCATGGTTATTCGCTGACTTAGTTGCCGCTTTAAAGGGCAGCGAAAAAGAGTTAACACCAGCACTGCATCAAGTTCGAGAAGTAATGTTTCGTCACGCTAATTTAATTGTTGAGTATTTAGAGTCAGAGGATCGTGGCATGCGCGATATGCGCAAACACATGGCCTGGTATCTCAAGGGTTTTCGCGTGCCACGCGAAATTCGTCATGACTTAGGAATGGTCTCTTCGTTGCAAGAAATGCGTGCCCTGTTAGACCTGCTGGAGGATCAGCCATATCCAGTTGAAGTTGGCGATAAACCGCGCGGACGCACTAGCCATGGCCGACCACCCACTTTGCCCGATGGTTGGCTCAATGATCCAGATGAACTTGTTCATGTCGAACTCGAAGATGCGTTTTCGGGGGGATAGATGTTTTTATTTCGCTGGATCGGTCGTTTAATATCGCTCATAATTATTCTTGCTTTAGTAGCTCCGGGTTATGCTGCATCAAAAGTTTGGCATGAGGCACATCATCCAGTTGTGCGAAATGCCGATGTCATAGTTGTGCTTGGCACTGCGCAGTTAAATGGAGTTCCAGGGGATGCCTTGGAGGCGCGCTTAGTTGAAGCTAAACGCATTTATGATTTAGGTCTTGCTCCAACAATTATTACTGTCGGTGCGGGAGCTCCAGGTGATCGTACAACTGAGGCGGCATCGAGCAAGCGTTGGCTGCAATCGCATGGCATTCCAGCAAAGAAGATCACCGCCTTAGAAGTTGGCCGCGATACTTTAGTGAGCACGAAGGCATATACGGCTTTGATGAAAAAGCGCATGGTTAGCGATGTAATCATCGTGACCGATCCTTACCATTGCCTTCGCGCGATGACTATGGCAAATGATCAAGGTGTCGTTAGCACGTGCTCGCCAGTACAAACAGGTCCTAGCGCGATTGCACATGCGGGCTATAAGTACGTGCTTCGCGAGTCAGGTGCCTACCTTGTCTACATCACCGTTGGCCGTCGAGGGATTCATGTGAGCGATCATTTACCGGGCTCTGACATTCTTATTAAGATTAATCCGTGACGTACTCCGAAGACGATAGTGAGCGATTCTTAAACGAGCCAGCTAAGCGGGCAGGTCGCACTGAATTCATGCGAGATCGCGCACGCGTAATCCACTCGGCCGCCTTGCGTCGACTAGCGGCAAAAACGCAAGTAGCAGTTCCTTGGGAAAATGATTTTCAACGCACGCGTTTATCTCACTCACTAGAGTGCGCACAGATTGGCCGCGAACTTGGCGAATCATTAGGGGCTGATCCGGATTTACAAGATACCGCCTGCCTTGCCCATGACTTAGGCCATCCTCCCTTTGGCCATAACGGCGAAGAAGCGCTGGCCGATGTTGCTAAAGATTTCGGTGGCTTTGAAGGCAATGCGCAGAGCTTTAGATTACTTGTGCGCCTTGAAGCTAAAACCGTTGATGCTAATGGCAAAAGTATTGGCTTGAACTTAACTCGCGCTTCACTCGATGGAGCGACTAAATATCCGTGGCCACGTTCACAAAATCCACGAAAGTTTGGCGTCTACGACGATGATGTTGAAGTCTTTAACTGGATGCGAATGGGTGCTCCAGTTGATAAGAAATGCATTGAAGCCCAGATTATGGATTGGTCGGATGACTGTGCATATTCGGTCCATGATTTAGAGGATGCCATCTTTGTCAAGCAAGTTTCAGTTGCGAACTTTGCAAATGACTACGAGCAGATTTTTCAAGTCATGCGCAATGACTATGGCAGCGATGCAACCGAGCAAGAGGCAATTGATGCCCACCTTCGCTTATCGTCACTATCGGCCTGGCCGCACTATTTTGATGGCACACACCGCTCTCTAGCCAGGTTAAAGGATTCTACGTCGCAGTTAATCGGTCGTTTCGTTTTAGCTGCCGAACTTGAGACGAGAAAAGTTTATGGGCAAGGCCCGCTCTCGCGTTATGGCGCCAACCTTGAGATTCCGCGCGAGCAAGTTGTAGAAGTTGATTTCCTAAAAGCTATCGCGGGCTACTATCTAATTAATGCCGCACATTCACAGGATCGTTATGCGAAACAACAGGTGATTATCAGGGAGCTGGTGGAGATGCTTATGGCATCGGCGCCGCGAGAGTTTGATTCGATTTTTATTAAAGCTTGGAATGAAGCCAGTGATGAAAGTGCGAAAATGCGCGTGGTTATTGACCAAGTTGCAGCTCTAACTGATCCTGGGGCATATGTCCTTCATGCGCGGCTACTGGCTAATCGCTAAAGTGAGCTCATGAGCGGTCGCATTCGAGATGAAGATGTTGCATACATCCGCGAGCGCGCACCTATCGATGAGATTGTTGGAGATTACGTACAGTTAAAGAACGCTGGCGGCGGTCAGAAGAAAGGTCTCTGCCCTTTTCATGATGAGAAATCGCCCTCATTTCATGTGACGCCGAGCAAGGGTTATTTCCATTGCTTTGGCTGCCAAACTGGTGGAGATGTCATCGCATTCTTAATGAAGATTGACCACTTAACTTTCTCCGAAACTATCGAACGTTTAGCCGATCGCTTGGGTTACGTGCTTCGATACGAAGAGGGCGGAAGCAACACACCAACGTTTACAGCCGGTGCACGTTCTCGATTGATCGCGGCAAACACAGAGGCGGCCAAATTTTATCAAGAGCAACTCAACGGACCCAATGCCCAGCATGGACGCGATCTATTGACCAAGCGAGGTTTTGATAAAGCCGCCTGCATGCAGTTCGGTGTTGGTTTTGCACCCGATGAGTGGGATGCACTGACTAAACATTTACGGGCGATGGATTACACAATTGATGAGTTAGAAACCGCGGGTCTTTCCAAGATGGGCCAGCGCGGTCCGATTGATAGATTTCGTAACCGTCTTACGTGGCCGATAAAAGATATTTCAGGTGATGTTATTGGTTTTGGTGCACGCAAATTGGCAAGTGATACCGAAGATCAAGGTCCTAAGTATTTAAATACCCCCGAGACTCCAATTTATAAGAAGAGCCAAGTTCTTTACGGCCTAGATGTTGCAAAAAAAGAGATTGCAAAAAAGCGCCAAGCCGTAATTGTCGAGGGTTACACCGATGTCATGGCAGCGCAATTAGCTGGCATCACAACGGCCGTAGCAACGTGTGGCACAGCCTTTGGCGCCGACCACATCCGAATCTTGCGCCGTTTACTCATGGACGACGATGCTTTTAGAGGCGAAGTTATTTTCACATTTGATGGCGACGCCGCTGGTCAAAAGGCGGCGCTACGTGCATTTAGCGATGATCAAAAGTTTGTAACTCAGACATTTGTTGCCGTCGAACCCGATGGTTTAGATCCTTGCGACTTACGTCAGCAAAAGGGCGATTTAGCGCTGCGCGATTTAATTGCTCGGCGAGTACCGCTGTTCGAATTTGCAATTCGCAGCGAACTTGCGCATCACAAATTAGATTCAGCAGAGGGTCGCATCAATGCATTAAATGCGGCGGCGCCATTAGTTGCCCAGATTCGAGATAAGTCGCTGCGCCCTGAGTACACACGCCTTCTTGCAGGTTGGTTGGGAGTTGAAGTAGAGATAGTTTCTGCCGCAGTTTCACAAGGCGTTAAGGCACGTCCGCGCAGCGAAGAAGCCGTTGAGGCGACTAGCGAGGATACTAATTGGCGTCCTGATCCAAATGATGCCCGCTTAATTTTGGAGCGCGAAGTTCTCAAAGCCCGACTGCAAGAGCCAGCGCTATTTACTGGGACGCTTTGGTCGGATATAGAGGCCATTGCCTTTACCCATCCGGCATATCGGCAAATGCGCAAAACAATCGATGAGATTCAAGCGCTTTCAATGGAGTCGATTAGTGATGAAAAAATTAAAACGCTTTTTACTGAACTCACAGTCGAACCGATTCGTGCCGATGGCAAACCAACGGCGCTTTACGTCGAAAGCATTGTTGCTCGGTTACGCGAAGTTGCTATTTCAAGATCGATTGCTGAATTAAAATCGAGTCTGCAACGCCTTAATCCAGTTGAGAATGAAATTGAATATAACGCCGCATTTAGCGCCTTGGTAGCCCTAGAAAGCACCCGTCGCTCACTGCATGATTTAGCCCTCGGCGGCCTTTAACCCCTCAATTTTCGAACCCGCCTCGCGTGCGCTAGAGTTTGCGCTCGTACGCATTGATCCCTGATAGCTCAATGGCAGAGCAGCCGGCTGTTAACCGGCAGGTTCTTGGTTCGAATCCAAGTCAGGGAGCTTTCATTCATTAAAAACTCAGGTTAAACCTTTATTATTTCCTCCATGTCACTTATACAAAACTTCCTGCGAACCACCACCAACTCATGGCGCACTCAAAGCGCCTCCCTACGCATAATGCGCTTATGGCTGGGAGTTACGTGGATTTATGCGGGCTGGAATAAGGCCACCGATGCTGGGTTTTTAACCCGCGGCTCAACAACGTTCATCGGCAAACAACTCAGCGGATATTCAACGCAATCTCCAATGGGTCACTTTGTTTTTAACAAATTGATGGAGCACGCAGTTCCAGTCGGCGCCTTTGTCATGATCAGTGAGTTTGCAATTGGTCTTGCAACGTTGCTGTGGGTTGCACCTACGCTGGCCGCCTTTGGTGGCTTTTCAATGTCGCTTGGCCTGTGGCTCGCAAGTAGTTTCCACGCCCATCCATATTTCCTAGCAAGCGATACGGCCTATGCCGTGTTGTGGCTTTCCTACTTCTTATTTATTTTAGGTAAGCGGCGTACATTAGATATTTCATTAAATCGTCGCGGTGCATTGAGAGTTGGAATTGTTGGTGCAATCGCTATCGCCGGTGCCGCTGTAGGGAAGTTAACTGCTCCATCGACTAAGGCGACTGCGGCCTCCAGTTCGAGTACGGGAACAAAAACTCAACTCACCAAATTAGTTGATTTCCCAGTTGGCTCTGTTGCAAATTTTGCTTTAGCGACAGGGGAGCCTGCAATTTTATTTAGGACTAAGACTGGTGTCTTTGCCTACTCTGCAATCTGTACGCACCAAGGCTGCACCGTTGGGTACTCAGCGGGCACCAAAACTTTGGACTGTCCATGTCACGGCGCGCAGTACGACCCATTTGATTCAGCCAAAGTACTTGGTGGCCCAGCGCCAACGCCTCTTGGCTCGGTTAAAGTTGCAATCGAAGGCGCTTGGATAGTGCTCGCGTAACTTAACCGAAACACAAGTGAGTTAAGATTAAGCCATGGCCCTATTTCGTCTTAATGTAGCTCTGCCCGATCGTCCTGGCTCCCTTGGTTTACTCGCCTCGGCAATTGGCGCAGCTGGAGGAGATATCCGTGAACTCGTAGTTTTAAAGTCTGAAGGTGGACGTGGCTTTGATGATATTACTGTGGCAGTTCCTGGAAGTGACCCAACTGATTTAATTGAACTACTTAACTCAATCGGTGGGGTAGAGGTTATTTCTATAAACCCCGTTGGATAATTTCGGCGCCTTGGCTCGGTAGCGAAGTAAAGAAGCGCGGTGCTTTAAATGAATTTCTTTTAAACTCTATCTCTATAGCATTTATAACCTCTTGCGTATGACTGGCTTTAATAAGGGCGATTGCACTTCCGCCGAATCCACCACCAACCATTCGGGCACCGAGTGCCCCTGCCGACAGTGATGCATTAACTGCGGCATTGAGCTCTGGACATGAGACATCATAATCATCGCGCAGTGATGTGTGAGATGCGTTGAGCAAGGCTCCTAGTTCGATGAAGTTTTTCGCCTCAAGGGCCGCTACGGCATCGATCACTCTAGCAATCTCACTCACTGCATGACGTGCCCGAATAAATTCAGTTTCAGTGATTTCATCTTTGGAGGTTTCGAGTTTTTCAAGAGTTAATTCGCGCATCGATCTGATGCCAAGTTTTGCAACTACTGAATCACATGAGGCACGGCGTTCGGCATATCCACCATCCGTGAGAGAGTGATGGGCCTGCGTATCTATTATCAAGAGCTCCAGCCCACTTGAGGCAACATCAAAGACCACATGTCTAACTGAAAGATCGCGGCAATCCAATAAAAGCGCCGAGCCGGTCTTTGCCATTAGTGAAACCGATTGATCCATAATTCCGCAAGGAACTCCTACGTAATCATTTTCAGCTTTTTGTGTAAGTCGCGCTAATGTCTCTAAATCAAACCCAAGAGAGAATAAATCATTGAGGCCCGTTGCGACACTGCATTCGAGGGCGGCCGATGAAGAAAGCCCTGCACCCAGTGGGACATGTCCATCGATCATTATATTGACACCTTGGTTAATCCCCATGGCCCAAATAACGCCGAGAACATAGCGCTCCCAATGGCCCTTAAGCTTTGGATTAATATCATCAAGATTAACTGTGACTATCAATTTTCTTTGTTGAACCGATGCTATGCGAACTAAACGGTCAGGACGTTTGCGAAGGGCTGCATAAGTTCGATCGGCGATTGCAAATGGCAGAACATATCCGTCGCTGTAATCGATATGTTCTCCGATTAAATTAACTCGACCAGGGGCCGCAGCGATTACATCCGGAGTTTGTGCGAAAGCCTTTACAAACGCTTTATCGATTGTGGAGAGTGACATAGTTATTTAAATGAGGCCACGGTATCGGCGACCATCGCCTCGATTCCTCGAGTGGGTATCCAGTTAAGGCCATCCCTAGCCTTACTTATATCTGCGATGAGAACTGCGGGATCACCAGCGCGACGGGGAGAATCAAGCGTCGGCACTGCATAACCGAGTGCGGTAGATGCTGCGGCAACAACTTGGCGAACCGAGTAACCATCTCCACTACCTAAGTTGTAAATCTCATGGTGTGGAGAAGCTAGGGATTCTAAAGCTTTCACATGGGCATCGATTAGATCGATGACATGGACGTAGTCCCGGATACAGGTGCCATCTGGAGTCGGCCAGTCGCCACCAAATATTTTAAGTGGGTTTTCAGCACTACTTCGTAAAACATTTGGAATCAGATGTGTTTCGGGATTATGTCGTTCAGTGAGCCATCCACGATCACAGTGCAGTGCTCCTGCGACATTAAAATATCGAAGTGAAGTAGCAGCTAGACCTCGCACGGCCGATTCAGCGCTAAGCATGTGATCAATTGCCAATTTAGTAGCGCCATATGGATTAGTAGGTGCAGTCGCTGCGCTCTCTTTAATCGGAATCTGCGTTGGCTCACCATAAGTTGCAGCAGAGGATGAAAATACAATCTTCTTTACTCCCACTTGGTGCATCTGATCGAGAAGGATCCGAGTTCCATCCACATTAACATGGTGGTACAGATCGGGTTTTTCAACTGACTCTCCAACAAGTGACTTTCCAGCAAAGTGCACTACCGCTTCAACGCCAGCAAGGGCTTGGGCAACATCAGTTGGGTTTAGCAGTGAGCCCTGAATAAAACTTAAACCCGTAGGGACCGTATCGGCGTGACCTGTACTGCAATCATCCAGAATTGTGATCTCATATCCTAAGCTCCGCATTATTTCAACGGCCGTTGCACCGATATATCCAGTACCACCAGTAATTAAAACCTTCATTCTTATAACTGTACTTCCCGAAGTTGGGCCGCTGATTGTTCGGGCCGCATATCCATAATAAATGCACCCATCGCAGATTCGGAGCCAGCTAAATACTTCAACTTTCCAGGAGCGCGACGGACACTTGTAATCTGCCAGTGAAGACGAAGGAGATCGCGACCAACGCGAACTGGAGCTTGATGCCATGCTGCGATGTAGGCCATCTCGATTCCAAAGACGCCATCTAAGCGATTCATAACTTCTAGGGCGATCGCAGGAAACGCGTCACGTGCAGCTTCAGACAGACCGCTTAAATCGGCAACGGGTGAGAGAGGTGCGACGTGAATTTCAAAGGGATATCTCGAAGCGTAAGGAACAAAAGCGATCCAGTGTTCATTGCGGGTGATAATGCGCTCGTGGTCACGAATTTCACGGGCTAGAACTTCATCGAATAAAACCTTACCGGTCGACTCTTTGTAAACCTGTGCCGCGGCGAGCATTTTTTCAACACGTGGTGGAAGATAGGAATAAGCATAGATTTGGCCATGTGGGTGGGAGAGAGTCACACCAATCTCTTCGCCGCGATTTTCAAAAGGGGCGATGTGTTCGATGTAGGTTTCCAACGAGAGCTCTTCGGTGCGATCAATCCACGCTTCAAGAAGTATTCGTACTCGGGCAGGAGTTAAATCTTTAAAAGATTTTCCGTGATCTGCGGTGAAACAAATTACTTCGCACTTTCCAGCGGCCGTACCTAAATCCGTATCTGGTCCCACACGATCAGGTAGTGCCCAATCTCCGGCAGGAGGACGAAGTGAGGGCGAGCGATTATCAAATACAACGACTTCAAAATCAGATTCAGGAACTTCGGTGAGAAGTTCGCCAGTGGTCGGACAGAGAGGACAGAGCTCTTTAGGCGGCAAAAAGATGCGACCTTGGCGATGAGCGGCCATCGCAACCCACTCATTAACAAGTGCGTCAAGTCGAAGCTCTCCGATTGCTGGCTGTTCTTCTACGGGGCGCTGATCTGGGGCAGTGCGCGATTGGTTAGCGGTGTCGTAATAGCGAATGGTGCGTCCATCGGCCATTTCACGATTGTTACGTGTGATTCCCGCCGACAATCTTTTGCTCTCTGCCATAGTGTCGATACTCTACCTCTGTGACTAAGCAATCCGCACTCCTTCGCACCGAAGGCAGTTCGTTGCTGCTCGAAGTCGTAGATGGCGCACTCGTTGTCGCCCACTGGGGTGCACCACTTGCCGGAGATATCACCGATATTGCACTGGCGCGCAGAGTATCAATTGCAAATAGCTCATGGGACCAGCCACAAAACCCAGGAATCATGCGAGAAAGCGCTCGCGGATTCTTGGGCCGTCCAGCTCTGAGCGGCCATAGATCAGGACGCGCTTGGTCGACAAAATTTGAAGTTACTGATTTTCACCATGTCGATAATCAGTGCACCGTAACTTTGAGAGATTTTCATGCCGAACTTGAAATAATTGCTACCTTTACTTTGGATTCATTCGGCGTTCTTACGCAAGGTGCACGTATAAAAAATATCGGTGATAGCGATTACTTTCTTAATGAATACATTCATTGGCTCCCACTCCCACAAGAGGCGACACAGAGTTTAGATTTCACGGGTCGATGGTCCAATGAACGTAACCCTCAGCGCCGGGATATTGCAACGGGAACATGGGTTCGCGAATCTCGGGAAGGTCGTAGCGGACACAATTTTTCGATTGCAGATATTGCACTAGAGAATAGAACAACATTTAATAGTGGATCTGCATGGGCAACTAGCATTGCTTGGAGCGGAAACTCGCATTACTTGCTCGAACGCGGCTTTGATGGCGGGCAATCGATCGGCGCTGGTGAACTTTTATTGCCAGGCGAAGTGGTGCTTGGGCCGGGAGAGACATACTTTTCACCTGCGATGGTTTCGGTGTACTCGTCCGAAGGTTTAGATGGAGTGAGCGCGGCATATCATTCACATATTCGAGCGCGCACAATGCATCCACGGAGCCCACGGCCGCTCACGCTCAATATGTGGGAGGCGCTCTACTTCAACCACGATGAGGTGGCGATAAGAGAGCTCGTGGATGTTGCCGCTGACATTGGCATCGAGCGTGTTGTTTTAGATGATGGTTGGTTTCATTCTCGGCGCAATGACCGCGCTGGTTTAGGTGATTGGGTTATTGACCCAGCAGTTTGGCCTCAAGGACTTCAACCAGTCATTAACTATGTTAAAACCAAAGGCATTGAGTTTGGCTTATGGTTTGAAGGCGAAATGGTAAATCCAGACTCCGATCTTTATCGTGCGCATCCCGAATGGATTTTGCATGAGGGTGACCGTGTTCCGCCGCTGTGGCGTCATCAATTAGTTTTAGATCTTGCACATGAAGATGCCTATAACCACGTCCTGGAGCAGACTTCAGCGATTTTAGCTAACCACGACATCTCATACATCAAGTGGGATCACAATCGAGTTTTAGTAGATGCTGGGCACGTAGGTCGCGCCGGTGTGCACACACAAACAGCGGCGATTTATCGTTTATTTGCCGAGCTTAAGCGGCGACATCCTGGCCTTGAAATTGAATCCTGCGCATCGGGTGGTGGGCGAATTGATTTAGGCGTCATTGATTTTGTTGATCGTTTTTGGACAAGTGATAACAATGATGCACTTGAGCGCCAAAGAATTCAGCGCTGGACTGCCCAAGTTATCCCACCTGAAATGTTAGGAACGCATATTGGACCAACGCATGGTCACCAGACTGGCCGCACACTGGAACTCTCTATGCGTGCAGCTACAGCGCTCTTTGGTCATGCTGGAATCGAGTGGAACATCACTGAGGCAACACCTGAAGAGCGCGCACATTTAAAAACTTGGGCGATATATTATAAAAATAATCGCGCGCACTTACATAGCGGCCGAATGGTTCGAGTTGATTATCCGGATGAGAATGGATATCTACATGGCGTTACCGCCCATGATAAATCCCGGGCAATTTTTGCCTACGTTCAATTAACTCCAACAGTTGGAATTCATCCAGCTGAGCTAAAATTTCCTGGATTAGATGCAAAGGCAACGTATTTGGTTAAGGCGGTTTATCCAGCAGGTAAGCCGCGCTTTATGTTGATTTCACCCCCAGCATGGATGGAGGGTGTAAAGATTTCAGGATCGGCCTTAACCCATAGTGGCATCGCTGCACCGATTCTTGCGCCAGCTAATGCGATTATTATTGAAATAACAAAAATCTAGTCGACCCAATTAAGCGTACGCTCAACCGCCTTTTTCCAATGTGAGTAACCAATTTCGCGAGTTTGCTCCGTACTAGTTGGCGTCCAACGCCTTGATTCCTGCCACTGTGATTTAAGTTCTTGAATTGATGACCAGAAACCAACTGCAAGACCGGCGGCATAGGCCGCGCCTAGCGCCGTCGTTTCAGCAATGAGCGGTTTGGAGATTTCGATTCCCATAATGTCTGCTTGCATCTGCATGCATAAAGCATTTGAAGTGATGCCTCCATCGACTCGCATTTGGCTCATCGGCACACCGCTATCGGCAATCATTGCATCGATGACATCGCGGGTTTGATAACAAATAGCTTCAAGAGCCGCTCGCGCAAGATGTGCTTTAGTCGCCGCGCGAGTTAGGCCAACGATTGCACCACGTGCATCGCTTCGCCAGTATGGGGCAAAAAGTCCCGAGAAAGCTGGAACAAAATAAACGCCAGCGGTGTCAGTGACGGAAGAGGCTAACTGCTCCGTCTCTGCTGCATTTGAAATAATTCCTAATTGATCCCTTAACCATTGAATCGCAGAGCCCGTTACTGCAACTGAACCCTCAAGAGCATAATGTGCAGGCCGCTCGCCGAACTTAAAACATACTGTCGTCAATAATCCATTCTTCGATCTAACAATGTCAGTGCCGGTGTTGAGTAGAGCGAAATTTCCAGTGCCGTAAGTAGTTTTAGATTCACCGCGCTCAAAACACAATTGGCCGACCATCGCGGCTTGTTGATCGCCTAAAATTCCAGCGATTGGAATTGCTGTTCCAAAAGGACCATGTGGATCGGTCAGTCCATACTGTTCAGATGAGGATTGAATGCTTGGAAGCGAAGTTTTCTTAACGCCAAAGATGGACAACAGCTCATCATCCCACTCCAGAGTTTCAAGGTTCATCAATAATGTGCGGCTCGCATTTGTTACATCGGTTGCATGAATCCCACCCCGTACACCGCCCGATAAATTCCACAGAAGCCACGAGTCGATAGTTCCAAAGCGCGCATTCTCACTATTGGCAGCTGGCACATTGGCGAGGAGCCAGTTCATTTTGCTGCCAGAGAAGTAAGGCGCAATTGTCAGACCAGTTTTAAATCGAATACTGTCTTTTTGAGCGGGAGTTAAGGCGGATAAAAACTCACTTGTTCGTGTGTCTTGCCAGACAATGGCGTGTGAGAGTGGTTGGCCAGTTGTGATATCCCATACAACAGTTGTTTCGCGTTGATTCGTAATTCCAATTGCCGCCAAATCCGAGCCCAAAATATCGGCCTGTTTGAGCGAGGCCACAATTACTTCCTGAGTTCGTTCCCAAATCTCGTTGGCATCGTGTTCAACCCAACCCGCCCGAGGCATTATTTGGCGGTGCTCTAATTGGTGTTGGCCAACAACTTTTCCGGCGTGGTCAAAAATCATAAAACGGGTACTGCTCGTACCCTGATCCAAACTGCCGATGTATGTGCCTTGTGCCAAACCCGTCTCCATTCGGTTAGGCTTAACTCTACAAAGGCCGTAATGGAGATGCAAAGCATATGTTTTTATCCCAGCTAAACCCGCAGCAGCGTGAGAGCGCTATTGTCACTTTAGGCAGCGAGCACTTCGATGTTCTCGTTATCGGTGGGGGAGTTAACGGCGTAGGTGCGGCACTGGACGCGGCATCTCGCGGACTCAAAGTTGCACTGATTGAATCTCAAGACATTGCCGCAGGAACATCGAGTCGATCAAGTAAGTTGATTCACGGCGGTCTTCGATACCTTGAGCAATACGATTTTAGGTTAGTGCGCGAGGCTTTGCATGAGCGCGAACTTTTAGTCTCTACCCTTTGCCCGCATCTAGTTAAACCAGTTGGCTTTTTATTTCCCCTGACTGAAAAGTTTAAAGAACGCACCTACGTGGGTGCAGGTCTGGCTTTATATGACGCACTTCGCGGGTTTCAACGCTCACTACCATTCCACAAACATTTGAGCCAGAAGCAGATCAATGAAATTGCGCCTTCACTTCGCCCAGATATTATTTTGGGAGCAATTAAATATTTTGATGCCCAGGTCGATGATGCTCGACACACTTTATCGGTGGCCAGAACTGCTGCGCGCCACGGAGCGATAATTGCAACGCGCGTGAGCGCCGAATCTCTTATTCGCGAAGGTAAACGCATTACCGGCGTTAAGGCCAAGGATTTAGTAACTGGGAAATCGATTTCGATTAAAGCAGATGTAACTGTTATGTGTGCGGGTATTTGGAGCGATGAACTGCACACAAAGTTCGAACTTCAAGCTGGTTACAACGTCACAATGAGTAAAGGCGTTCATATTGTTCTACCTGGATCTGCCATTAAATCCGGTGCTGGAATAATTCTAAAAACACCAGTCTCCGTTTTGTTTATTATTCCGTGGGGCGATAAGTGGATTGTCGGAACAACTGATACGCCTTACATGGGGGATCGAGCCGAACCTTTAGCAACCCGTGAAGATGTTCAATACATTTTGGATCAGGCAAATCGCGTTCTTTCCCCGCAGCTCAATATGGAAGAGATAATCGGCATTTATGCAGGCCTTCGTCCGTTAGTTGCTAACAATAAGAATTCAAGTACAACTAAACTCTCGCGTGAGCACACTGTTGATCGACCAGCGGCAGGATTTGTAAGTATCGCCGGTGGCAAGTACACCACGTATCGAATCATGAGTAAGGATGTTATTGATCTGGCAGTTAATGAGCTTCGTAAACTAACCCCTGAATCAGTCACCGAAAAACTGCCACTTGTTGGCGCTGATGGCTACTTTGCTTTGGTTCAGCAAATTGATCGATTAGCCGAAGAAAGTGGTTTAGGCGCCGAATGTATTACCCACTTGCTTAATCGCTATGGTTCGATGATTAGCGAGATTTTAACTTTAGTTAAAGAAAATCCATCGCTTTCCAAGAAACTCACCAAGGAATTGCCGTACATTAAAGCCGAGATTTACTATGCGGCAAGCAGCGAAGGCGCACTGAGTGTTGATGATGTCATTTCACGTCGCACACACATCGCTTTCGAGGCCAAAAACAATGGAGTTCATTTAGCTGAAGCAATCGCCGAAATTATCGCACCGGTCTTAGGCTGGTCGGCAAAAGAGCGAAAGAGTTCGATCGCTGCCTATGAAACCTTAGTCGAGCGAGAAGTAGTAGCACTGGCTACCACATTAAAGAAAAGCGAAAAAGTTAATTCTTAATTTGGTTAGCGCAGCTATCTACTGAAGGCTTGGGAGTTGGCGTCGTTGTTGGCTTTGGAGTTGTAGTTGGTAATGGTGCCGGACCTTGAACCACGGTGAAACTTACAGGTTGACTGCTTTGAGCGTGCGTTCCAGATACATCGTTGAATTGAATTTTCCCCGCGTAAGTTCCAACTGGTAAACCTTTAACCGACAGTGTCCAAGTTCCACTTGTGGCACGGACCTGGGTTTGCGTTGGTTTTGGACTCGGCGTACTGATCGCATCAAAGACCAACTTAACACCACCGGTTACAACAGGCGTTGAGTCTGGACGCGCAACACTTACATTGAAAGAAACAACATTGCTTGTAGTTGGCACTGATTGTTTTTCAATCGTTAAGACAGTGGGTTCATTGATTGGCATTAAATCGACTTGTGCTGGTACCCAACTTCCCGCAACTAAACCCATAAATGCTTGGGCATCGCCTCTAAAAACGCTCAAGTCCAAACGCGCACCTGGAACGCCATATTTTGGGGCGATTCCGCAGGATGTGTACTGCCACATTGTCCATTGCGTGGCGCATGCAGCACTGGTCCATGAGTGCACATAACAACCTCCAGCTTTTAATCCAGGTTGATTGAGGGGATCTGCGGGATCGATTGCGTATTGCGCTAGCCAGAGTGGGTATTGAGTTAGCTCAGTAGTTCGCTGCATAGAGCCCTCGAGAAAACTAGAGTAGGAGTACACCATAGGAGTTTTGCCCGTCTTGGCTTTCAAAATGCCCAGAAAAGTTGTTGCCCAAAGCGTTACTTCGCTTTGTGAAGCATTCTTAAGGCACGTTCCACTGCTCGATACACGAACGCACTTATTCTCAAGATCTAATGCATACGGTAAATCTCGTTCGGTGTATCCACCGATTGAGGCGAGCCTCCATATTACTTTTTGAGCCTGGGCAGTTGCATCTTGAATTATCGCCGCATCTCCAGTGACATCGGGCAAAGTCGCATAATGATAAAAGCCGGTATAAATTCCAGCGGCCTGTGCGGCACTGTGGTCCATGACTAAGTATTTCAACGCGAGCACATCGGCAGCATCTTTCGTATCTGATGCCTTAATCATGACAAATCGAACGCCTGCGTTATACATTTTTGCAAAATCAATTAGCTTGTCATTTGGATGTTGCCATCGGCTAATGTCGGCGCCATGAATTCGCCCGCCCGGACCAAACTGACCTACGACCATGGCTGGATCAGTCTCAGATATTTGGACTATCTGTTTAATAGTTATAGTCCGGGTTGGAGAGTAAATCTTTTTCCCGTTAGATAGCGCACTTGCGCGGTAAGAAACTTTGGCGTTTAAGGCCGTTGCAAGAGCAGAGAGTTTCCACGTTCCAGCTTTGGCCGTCTTGGTTTTGAATAGAGTCGATTTCCATTTTCCAGCCGTGTTTATTTGAATCGATACTGCAACTCCCGATTTAGCGGGTTTGATAGTTCCGTAGAAAGTTATGAGTGCCTCACTTGCCGAAGGTGTTTGGCGCACAGTCAGGGAGAGTTGGGTGGTCGAAGCTGCAGTGCTTGGTACGCCAAAAGCTAATAGGGCAAGGGCAATGACAATGGCACGAAACTTCATCGCTCTGCTATCTCTACGTCGAGCCCCAAGAGTTCCAGGATGGTTGACTGGAGTAGACGGAGTTGTTTTACACGAGTTTGTGAGTATTCGTGAGCAGAGCCCAGCTTTCTGGAGTCGGAGAAGTCCAGGGTTAGCACCTTGCCATCGAAATCTGCCAAACGGGCATCAAAGAAAGCGAGCCACGTGACACGATCTTTCGCCAAAAGCGCATCGAGAACCTCGTTCCAGCGATTGCGAATCTGACTTAGCTCCATAGTCGAGAACTTTACTCGTGTTGTAGCCCTGCCTTATGCCTTAGTGGTGAGGCGCGCCTAACCACTTGTAATACTCATTTACTAATTGGACACGTTGATTCTTGTTACGGTCGGGTTGAATATTAAATTCCTGAGCAACTCTAGAGATTATTTGTTCCACAGCCTTCTCACTAACATATCTCAGCCGCCCAATATGGGCATTAGTTGCGCCATCAGCAACCAGTCGCAACGTCTGGACTTGGATATCGGTGAGTTGAACGAGTAATCCACATAGTGATTTCTCTTCGATGCTGACACTTCCATTTATCCATGCAACTTTCTGATTCTCATCGGCGGCCACTTTAGATTCTTCAATTGCTGAACACAGAACCAAGAGGTCGGTAGCAGATTTTTTGAGAATAACTTTTGTACCCGCTGGAATATCAATATTTCTCTCACCTAGAAGACGAACGTCTGAGCAGCTTTCCAAAATAACTATCCCGACATCTGGTTTTGATTTGCGGAGGTTGATTGCAATCTTAATCGCTGAAATCCCGGCGATATGCATATCAATAAGCACTACATCTGGCTGTAACCTTTGCAAAAGATTAAGTGCAACATTTTCACTTCGTGCCTCGCCAATAATGTCCATCTCATGCAAGCGAAGTGCGGGGACTAAAGTCGAGAGTTCGAAACCATCATCAACGACGACTAAAACTCGTTCATTCATAAAAAAAGGGTAACAAAAAAGGTAGTGGTTACCCCTAGCCCGAGAATTTAATCTAGCAATTGAGAGATGGCACCAGAGATCTCTATAACTATCATCTCCGCTGAGATAGGGCCTCCCCTAGAGGCAAACTTCGCTGCTTGTGCATGTATGAATGCACCTGTTGCGGCCACGCGGGCCAGATGATTTACATCATTTAATATTTCAATTGAATTTGTGGCAACTAAGGCACCAATGATTCCAGCCAGCACATCACCAGAACCGGCCGTTGCAAGCCAAGGAGTTGCAACGGGAAGCTCAATAAGAAGTTGGTCATTGGCGACGTATGTTCGAGAGCCTTTTAACAGAACGGCAACACCCAAAGTAGAGGCTGCAACCTGGACCCATTTTTTTGGATCGGCTTCAATCGACTCAACGGAAACGGGAACTCCGCGAGCGGTCAGTAGAACTGATAGCTCACCGCTGTGGGGGAGGATAAGCGTTGGTTGTTCTAGGGAGCCGGCTAAATACAGTGCTCCGGCATCTAAAACAGTTGGTACTGACTGCAATTTTGCTAACTTAAACCATCGATGACGAAGCCATGTTGAGATGTCTGAATACTTTTTTGCAGGAATACCAGAGCCGATTAGCCACCCTGAAACTTTTCCCGGCTGAACGACTGCAGAAGGTGTTGTGTGCAGGACCAAGTGAGCCAGTCCGGATGAGCTATGAAAGCGAATCATACCGATACCGGTTGCTGCTGCAGCCGAAGTTGTTAGTACCGATGCGCCTGGGTATTGCGCCGAACCAGTAATGATTCCAATTACGCCGCGCGAATATTTATGATCTAAATCTGATGGGACAACGATGCAACGCTGGGCATCGCGGGAACTCCATTTTTTAATTGCGCGTGTTATTTCAGCCATGGGTAACTATGGCATGAAATGAGTAATGAGTGATAACCCTTCAAAACCCGTACTTAGATTCATCGAAAGTGAGCCTATGTTAAAACGGAGGTCTGACGTCACACTCGGCACCATCATGAGCGCGCGATTACGCGAGTATGCTAAAAAAATGGAGGGGAGAATATGAGCGTTTCAGAGCCGATTCCTAATAATCTAATTGAAAGTATCAATGTAGGACTTAGTTCGAAAGAAGCAAATCGACGATTAAAAGAAAATGGCCCGAACTCTATTTCTAATAGATCCGAAAATTCAGCTCTCCGACTCTTCCTAAGACAGTTTAAAAGCCCAATAATTCTGATTCTTTTTGGCGCGACTTTCATCTCTATGTTCGCCGGCGATATTACTGATGGCGTAATAATCTTGGCAATAATAATTCCCAGTGGCGCTTTAGGTTTTTGGCAGGAATATAGGGCGGGCAAGACGATGGCTGGATTGATCAGCCAAGTTGAAGTTCATGTCGAAACCTTCCGCGACTGTAAGGAGATCTCAGTTCCCATTACCGAAATTGTTATCGGAGATCTTGTAATTTTGCGAGCCGGAGATTTAGTTCCAGCTGATATGCAAGTTATAAAGGCTGATTCACTTATGGTTGATGAGTCAGTGATAACAGGCGAGTCATTTCCTCGCGAGAAGACAGTGGGAGAGATTGATAGCCGAAAGCCCTTGGCTGAGAGAACCGGTGAACTCTTTTCCGGGACTCACGTTGTCAGCGGGATCGGGCAGGGGTTGGTCGTTAAGACTGGGGTAGCAACTGAGTTCGGGGTTTTATCTAAGGAGATTGCCACTAAAGATGTTGTGACGGGTTTTGAGCGAGGAACGACTGCATTTGGCATGCTCTTGTTTCATTCGATGATGGGATTGGTATCAACGCTTTTTATTATAAATATGATTTTACACCGACCTATTCTCGATTCACTTCTTTTCTCACTCGCGCTGGCCGTTGGGTTAACTCCACAACTCTTGCCGGTAATTATTTCGGTCTCCCTCTCTGCTGGCGCACGCCGCATGGCGCAGCGGAAAGTCTTAGTAAAACGCTTAGATGCTATTGAAGACTTCGGCGTGATGTCGATTCTCTGCACGGATAAGACCGGCACAATCACAAAAGGAGTTGTCAGTCTGGATGAGGCTCTGGACACTTCAGGAGAGCAAAGCGAGAGCGTCCTTCGATTGGCCTTTCTAAATGCGAGCCTTCAGAAAGGCTTCGTTAATCCACTCGATGCCGCCATAATCGAATCCGTCGCTGACAAATTTTCGGTAGCCCCAAAACTGCTCGGTGAGGTTCCCTACGATTTTCAGCGCAGGGCTCTAAGCATTCTGATCGCAGATCCTGAGCCAACCATGATTACTAAGGGTTCCTTCGATCGCATTATGTCCGTCTGTGCCACTGCTCGAAGTGGAGATACACGCATCCCAATGGGGCAAGCGCAGCAAAGCCTCGTAGCGAAATTCACCGAACTGAGTGCACAAGGCAATCGTGTTCTAGCAATTTCCACAAAGATTATGCCTTCGGTCGATTTGATAAACGTCAATGATGAGTGTGAAATGGTTTTTGAGGGTCTTCTTGTTTTCATGGATCCGCCCAAGGCCGATGCTTCCGCTGCAATAGCTGAGCTGGCCGACCTTGGAATCGAACTATATTTAATCACTGGTGATAATGCCTTGGTTGCTCAATCAATTTCCAAACAAGTGGGCCTTAACGCAGACGTTGTGATCTCTGGCAAAGAGATCTCTAACATGAGTGAGAGCCAACTAGTACTGCGTGCAAAGAACTGTCGCATCTTTGCCGAAGTCGATCCGATACAAAAAGAGCGCATCGTGCAGGCGCTTCGCAGCACTGGGGCAACGGTTGGCTACTTCGGCGATGGAATAAATGATGCCGCATCCTTACACGCCGCCGACGTAGGAATATCGGTTGATACCGCCACTGATGTTGCCAAAAGCGTGGCTTCAATTGTTTTACTTGATAAAGATTTGGCCGTGATAGCTGAAGGAATCCGTCTTGGACGTCGCACTTTTGTAAATACTATGAAATATGTCCGCGTTGGTGTTAGCGCCGCATTCGGCAATGTTTTTTCCATGGCGGTTGCCGATATTTTCCTCCCGTTTTTACCCTTATTGCCAATGCAGATCCTGCTTCTAAACTTTATGACGGATTTTCCGGCAGTGACAATCGCTGGTGACGTTGTCGATTCTGAGCGCTTAGTTCACCCAAGCGTGTGGGATATCAAGGCGATACGTAAGTTCATGATCTCTTTCGGTCTGCTCAGTTCAGTTTTTGATATCTTAACTTTTCTTGTTCTACGCTTGGGTTTCCATGCCGATGCGCAGCTCTTTAGGGCTGGCTGGTTTGTGGAGTCAACCTTGACCGAACTTTCGGTGATGATGGTTTTGCGAACAAATCGGCGATTCTGGCAAAGCAGACCAGGCAAAGGCTTATTGTGGAGCAGCGTTATTTTGACTGCACTGACTTTATCCATCACTTATCTACCCATAAATTCACTATTGGGGCTAAAACCACTGCCATTGACATTGATGGCGACCCTTCTAGTCCTTATTGCCGTGTACATATGCCTCAATGAAGTAGCTAAAAAATACTGGATGCCATAGAGATGAAGGAGCGAGAATGAGCATGAATCAGTTTGAACGTATGAGCACAGGGCGAGGATTTATTGCCGCCCTTGATCAAAGTGGCGGGAGCACACCCAAAGCTCTCAAACTCTATGGCGTTGAGGAGAGCGCATATTCAAATGAGGAGGAGATGTTTAATCTCGTTCATCAGATGCGGGCTCGGATTATGACAAGTGCGGTATTTACGAGTGCACGAATTCTGGGAGTGATCCTCTTTGAGGAGACTATGAAAAGGCAGATTGCGGGAGTAGGTAGCGCTGAGTATCTATGGTCACACAAGGGCATAGTTCCCTTTTTGAAAATAGATAACGGTCTTCTCGCCGAAGTAAATGGTGCGCAGTTGATGAAACCAATCCCGCAACTCGAGGAGAGATTACTTAGCGCCAAAAACCACAACGTCTTTGGCACCAAGATGCGCTCACTCATAAAGCTAGCTGATTCAATAGGAATTAAGGATTGCGTAAAGCAACAGTTCGAAATCGCAGCACAAGTTTTGGATAGTGGCTTGATGCCAATTTTAGAGCCAGAGATTGATATCAATAGTCCGGAAAAATCTGCAGCCGAAGCGATTTTAAAACGTGAGTTGATTGAGCATTTAAATGCGCTTGGATCAAAGAAAGTAATGCTGAAATTAACTCTGCCGGATACCGCCGGCTACTACACCGGACTAACCGCTCATCCTTCGGTCTTGCGCGTTGTCGCACTCTCTGGTGGATACTCGCGCGATCAGGCCAATGCGATTCTGGCCAAGAATCCAGATTTGATTGCCAGTTTTTCACGGGCATTGACGGAGGGCCTCAATAGCAAGCAGAGCGAAGACGAGTTCAATGAGTTACTCGATTTTTCCATCCAGAGTATTTATGAGGCTTCAGTTTTGAAGTAGTTTTACGACTGCTGATTAATCGACCAGAGTGTCCAGATGTGAGTGCGCACTGAACGTGGCTGCTTTAAAATCGTTGTAATTTGGAAAGCAATATCTTCAGAGCGCAAGAAACTCGCCAGAATTGGTGTACCTGGAGTGCGACCGGCCCCTAAAGCAAACTCAGTCTCAGTTCCTGCAGGACATACAAGTGCAACGCGCACGCCTTTTTCGCGAAGTTCTCGATCTAGACCTCCAGCAAGTCCAACCTGTGCATGCTTAGTTCCGGCGTAAATAGATTCATCGCCGCCGCCACGAAAACCTGCAACGGATGAGACGATCACAA